>NZ_JASJFE010000329.1:0-10873 GCF_030067735.1 Microcystis sp. M53598_WE2
AATGGCATAAAATCTGTAAATAGACGGCTCTTCTAGGTTCTGTGTGATCAGTTTAACTTACATAGGATTGATCGATCTTTGTGTCCTTTGTGTCTCTGTGGTTCTTTACACTCACTTGAGCGCAAGACTGTATCTTAGAATACATTTTACCCACCAAACCGAAGAGAGTCACCAATCTTGCTTAAAGGCCCCTTCTCAAGTTCCCAGAGCTTAGTCACCAATATTCCGAAAGTGACAGAAAAGGGATAATCTGCAACTCAATTGCCCAAAATAAAGGCTAGAATCGAAATATAGTATCGATCGCTACGGATTTTTCATGAATTACAGAAAATTTTGCTTGGCTTTTTTGCTGTCCCTTATCCTCATCAACACCGGATTAGTTATGCCTAGTTACGCAAACGAAAGAGAATTGAGGACAATTACCGTGACGGGGGAAGGAATAGAAAATATCGCCACTTCTCAAGCAATAGTGCGCTTAGGGGTGGAAGTTCAAGGCAAAGAAGCGGGGAAAGTGCAGCGGGAAACCGCCAATCGTAGCGATGCGGTGGTTAAATTTCTCCGTTCCCGTCAAGTGGAAAAATTGGAAACCACCGGCATCAGTTTACAGCCCAATTACGACTTCAGCAACAATCAAAGACGTTTAATCGGTTATATCGGGGCTAATTTGATTAGTTTTCAGATCGATATAGCCCAAGCGGGGATTTTAATCGATGAAGCGGTCAAAGTCGGGGCAACACGCATCGATGGGGTCAGTTTTACTGCCGGAGAATCAGCGATCGCAGCTGCCCAAAGAACCGCTCTCATCAAAGCCACGGAACAAGCTAGAGAACAGGCGACAATCGTGTTACAAGCCCTCGGTTTAGTGGCGAAAGAAACGGTTTCTATCCAAGTGGGTAATACAGGTAATCCCGTGCCAATAGCCCGCTCAGAAGCGGTTTTTCGGAGTGCCGATGCTGCCAGTAGCCCGGTTATCGGAGGGGAACAAACCCTGCGCGCTGCTGTCACCCTCGAAATTAGCTATTAAGATAACTTTCAGCTATCAGTTATCAGCCGGGGTTTTTTTGACCGGAAATCTTGGATACAGGCTGATAAAATCAACGCCGATGCTCGGAAACTCTAGAAAAAACTGTCCCCCTCATCCGTGAATTATCCTAACTTTTTACCCACTGTTAGGGAGGGATTGAGTGAAGATACCTCCCTTGCTCTCCTCCAGAATATCCAGCAAATTGCCATCGATAGCCCTATCTATCCCCGATCGATTCTAACCACCTATAGTCAACAAGGGCAAGGTCAACCGCCTTTTGTCCTCCTGCACGGTTTTGATAGTTCCCTGCTGGAATTTCGGCGTTTACTACCTTTACTCGCCCAAAATAGGGAAACTTGGGCGATAGATCTACTCGGCTTCGGTTTTACTGAGCGAGAGCCAGATTTAGAAGTATCTCCAAAAACTATTAAAAGCCATCTTTACCATTTCTGGAGAACTGCGATCGCCGAACCGATAATTTTAGTCGGTGCTTCCATGGGGGGTGCAGTGGCCCTCGATTTTGCCCTCTCCTACCCGGAAATAGTGGCGAAATTAGTCCTCATTGACAGCGCAGGACTAGCTAACCCCCCAGTTTTGGGTAAATTGATGTTTTCTCCCCTCGATAAGTGGGCAACTAATTTTTTAGCCAATCCCCGCGTGCGTCAAAATATCAGTCGTACTGCCTATTTCGATCCAACTTTGGCTAGTGTTGATGCTTGCACCTGTGCTAGTCTGCACCTGAATTGTCCCCACTGGAGTGAGGCTTTAATCTCCTTTACCAAAAGTGGCGGTTATGGGTCATTTTTGCCGCAATTAAGCCAAATAGACCGAGAAACTCTGATTATTTGGGGAGAAAACGATCAAATTTTAGGCACAAAAGACGCGAAGAAATTTCAGCAGGCTTTACCTAATAATCAACTGGTCTGGATTCCTCGCTGTGGTCATGTTCCCCACCTCGAAAAACCGGAACTTACCGCAGCCGCGATAGTTAAATTTGCGAGCTAAGAACTTATAATGGGATTATTTGACCCTATAGTGCCAACTTTTATGAAATTTTTGCCGATCGCTCTCGCTGCATTCAGCCTTCTGAGTTTATCTGTCAATATTCCTGCTACTGTGGCCACACAACAGCTTTTTTGTCAAGGCCGCATGAATAACGGTTGGTCCTATTCGGCAGAATTTCTCAATGGACGTTTTGAACGCATTCGCTGGACGCGTTCCGGTCAACCTCCCCAAGTTTCTAGCCTTAGCTTTAAAAATACTAACAACAAAGGACAACCGATTTATCGTGGCAGTTTATTCGCCGCAGTCAGTGTGACCCTGATAGACTTATCGAAAGGAGATGTCCGTCCCGGTTCGCAAATTTCCGTGGGAGTGGAAGAATGGGGTTGGTCGCGGGGAAACTGCGCTCTTTCTAACCGATAAATCCCGGAACTATCGTCGACAAAAAAGGCTGAAGTATTTTCAGCCTCGTCTAAAAAATCAGATTTTACCCGCAAAATTAAGTAATAGGATTAGCTGGCTCCTTGCCTTCCAGGGTTTCGGGAACAGCTTCCGTCTTACCAAAAGCGACTCTGAGGAAGGGAGGAGCGAGGAAAGTGGTCAGGATCACCATAATAATAATCGACACCTCCAAAGGCTTATCCAAAATTCCGCTGGCCGAACCAATCCCGGCAAAAACTAGACCCACCTCACCCCGGGGAATCATACCCACACCGATGGCGAGACGATTGATTCCAGATAGGCCAAAAACTGCCCAGCCCGTCACCAGTTTACCGATAATCGCCACAACGATCAAAAAGACAGCGATCAAAAGTCCGGCCCGATTCTCCGGTACCGTTGGGTTTAAAACACCGAGATCGGCACGCGCTCCCACCGTCACAAAGAAAATCGGCACAAGCAAATCGGCAATCGGTTTGATCAACTCATCCAACTCGTTGCGGGTATCGGTTTCATCAAGCACCAAACCGGCGGCAAAGGCCCCTAAAATCGCTTCAAGATGAATAGCATTACCCAAAAATGCCATAAAGAAAGCGAAGACAAATGCTGGAATAACAATATTTCCCCTGGTTTTCAGCCGCTCCACGATCGCCACAAAACTTTTGTTAAAAATACCTCCCAACAAAATTGATCCGATTAAAAAGGCCGTAGCGCTGACGATCAAATAAATAACATTGACCACATCGATCTCACCGGTTTTGGCCAAACTAGCGACCACAGCCAGAACAATAATACCAAGGACATCATCGATCACCGCCGCACCGACAATAATTTGCCCTTCTTTGGATTTGAGTTGACCTAACTCTGACAACACCTTCGAGGTAATACCGATACTGGTTGCCGTTAAGGCAGCCCCCGCAAAAATCGCCGGGATGGCCGCCACATGAAAGACGAGCATTAACCCGGCCGTACCTGCCGCAAAAGGTGCCGCAACCCCCACACAGGCCACAACCGTGGCTTGAATTCCCACTTCCTTGAGTTGTCGCAGGTCGGATTCTAGGCCAATTTCAAACAGCAGAATAATCACACCGATTTCAGCTAGAACCGAAATCACTTCACCTTGGGACTCAAATATCCGGTCTAGGGCAGCCGGGGCCAATTGATTCAATCCTTGCAGTACCGTCATAATCACCGAGTCGGAGGCCGATAGCCCCCCTTCGGGAAAGATGACCAGATGCAGTGCCGAAACACCGACGATCACACCGGCGACCAGTTCTCCCAGTACAGGCGGAAAATCCAATCGTCTGGCGGCCTCCGCGCCGAGCTTGCTGGCCAGATAAATCACCACCAGTGTCAGCAATACGCCAGAGAGAATAATCGGTGAATCCTCGGCCACAACGGTGGCGAGCAAGGGGAGCGGAGCCATGGGAGCCGCTATCTCCCCAATCAAAGGAGGCAGAATAGGGGACAAAATCATCAGTTTAAAGGGATGAGGGTTAAAGGTTTTAGGTAGGGTCTGCTGAAAAAGTTTTTCGTGGGGGCAGGGTGTGGGGTGTGGGGTGTAGGGTGTAGGGTTTTACCGATTTTGAGGTAGTCAGTTACCTAATTTTCAGGGAAAAAGTCCAGGAATTTTACCCCCAATCACTCCAATGGTCAGCACTTTTTGAGGGAAAAAAGCCTAAAAGCCTTATCCAACAAGGTTTTTAGATTTATTCAGCAAGCCCTAGGTGGTCATAAAACTGGGGGATAGGAAAAAGGGCCACCGCTCAAGGACAGTCAGGCTGCAGATGGGGTGGCCCGGATCAAGACAAGCATTAGTTGTTTAGTTGATTAACCTCAAAATCCTCTGGTTCTTGGTGAGGATGGGTCTTGACAAAAGTTACCGCTTGTTGTAGGGCGATGGTTCTGTCCATTAGCACATGATCGGGGGGGAGTTGGGCTAAAATGCCGAGACGTTCCAAACGATGCTGGATTTTGCTGGTGGCACCAACGATAAAGACTTGTAACCCTTTATCGATCGCATCTTTAATCGCATTTTCGATCGCTAAAGAAGCTGTCACCCCTAACAAAGGCACATCACTCAAGTCCAAGATTAAAACATCCGCTTCCTTCATGGCTGTGTGTTCTCTGGCGATCGCTTTCGAGACTCCAAAGATCATCGGACCACTGAGATAAAATAGGATGATGCGACCGTTAGCTTGGTTGAGTAACCGTTTTTCTTCTGGACTTAGGAGAATCTCGTCATCGTTATCGGTGATCGTTTTCACTTCCTGCGCTTGCAGTTCACTGAGGCGATCGATGGTGAGAATATTAGCAATAAAGACCCCCACACCGACAGCAACGATCAGATCGACGAATACTGTTAATAACAGTACACCGTACATGATTAGCGTCCCTTTCAGAGAAATCTTGTGAGAGCGTTTCAGGAAACTCCAGTCGAGAATATCGATCCCCACTTTTAGGGCAATCCCCGCTAATACCGCCATGGGGATACTCTTGGTTAAACCTGCGGCCCAGAGAACGACGACTAATAAAATTAAAGCGCGAGTAATGCCAGAAAGAGCAGTGGTCGCACCGGTTTGAATATTGACGACAGTTCCCATCGTGGCCCCGGCACCGGGTAAACCGCCACAGATTCCTGATACTAAGTTACCAATACCTTGACCAATCAATTCTTTATTCGATTTGTGTTCGGTACGGGTCAAACTATCGGCAATTACCGCCGTTAATAGGGTATCAATACAACCCAACATCCCTAAAACTGCCCCATCCACCAACATCGTGATCATTTGGGCAGCACTAAAGGTGGGCATTTGCAGGGTGGGTAAACCCACGGGAATATCCCCAATCCGGCGAATTTCAGCACCTTGGAAGAAAAACAGCGAAATCAGAGTTCCTATCACCAAAGCTAATAACTGAGGGGGGACAAAACGCTTGAATTTCGAGGGCATCAGGAAGATGATCGCCAAGGTGATCGCCCCCAGAATGGCTTCAGGGGGATTGATATTAGAGAGTAGTTCCGGGATTTTCTGCACTGTGCCTAAAACCCCTCCTTTGGGGGCGGCTTGCCCTAAAAAGGGCGGAATTTGCAGAATAATCAGGATTACCCCGATCCCAGACATAAAGCCAGAAATAACGCTATAGGGCATCAGGGTAATGTATTTACCCATTTTGAAGATACCGAACAGAATCTGGAAAATGCCCGCTAACATGACTACCGTAAAGGCCATGGGTAGGCCTAATTCGGGATTTTTGGCGGTTAAACTGGCCACGATCGCCGTCATTACTACCGTCATCGGCCCCGTCGGTTCCGAAATTAACGTGGGGGTGCCACCAAAAAGGGCAGCAAAAAAACCCACACAGACAGCACCGTACAAACCAGCGATCGCTCCAGCCCCAGAAGCTACCCCGAAAGCGAGAGCTAGAGGGAGAGAAACGATGGCAGCTGTGAGACCACCAAAGATATCGCCCCGCAAATTGTCAAAATGAATACGATTGGTTATTTCCATGAGAATCCAACTGAGCAAAGGATTTTTTGCCACAACAAAGCTGGCGGTTGAGAGACCAGCCTTGATAGACAAAAGTTTATGGTTTTTAAAGATCGATTGTTATAAATCTATACTAGAACGGATATCTTGACAAGCAAATTTTTGTAAATTGAGTTTAAATCGATATATCTTTACAAAAGTATTGATTTAAACCTATGATATAAGCAGTGTGGGAAGTTTTCTCCCGTTCCCCTCCATTCCTGCTTCTGTTTAGCAAAGCTCCTCAAGGCAGTAACAGAAGTGTAGCGCTCTAGAGGCTTCTCTTGATTCAAGCCACTTTACATCAACTGATCGTCTTTGAAGCGACGGCTCGTCATGGCAGTTTCACCAGGGCTGCCGAAGAACTATCGATCACCCAACCCACGGTTTCCACCCAGATGAAACAACTGACTAAAGCAGTGGGTCTGCCCCTATTTGAACAGATAGGCAAACGTTTGTATTTAACCGAGGCAGGACGCGGTTTATTAGTAACCTGTCAGGCAGTCCTCAAGGATATTGATAACTTTGAGATGGCGATCGCTGCTATCAAGGGCATTAAACAGGGTAAACTGCGTTTAGCGGCGGTATCCACAGCCCAATATTTAATCCCTCAGATCCTAGGTCCTTTTTGTCAACAGTACCAAGGGGTAGATGTGTCCCTAGAATTGACCAATCACCAAGAGCTAGAAGCAAGGATAATCAATAATGTTGATGACCTATATATTTTAAGCGAACCCCCCGAAGATCTAAACCTGGAGATTCGACCGTTTCTGGAAAACCCCCTTGTGGTTATTGCCCGCAAAGATCACCCCCTAGCGGGACAGAAAAAAATTCCGATTAAACGGCTGCAAGGGGAACCTTTTATCATGCGGGAAATGGGATCGGGAATTAGACGGGCAGTACAGCAAATTTTTCTCGACCATGGCATCACTGTATCTTTGCGTTTGGAAATCGGCAATAATGAAGCCATTAAACAAGCGGTCGCCGGTGGTTTAGGAATTTCGGTTCTGTCTCAGCACGTCTTAAATTTAGATCATCCCAAGGGGGAATTTACCATCCTTGACGTGGAAGATTTTCCCATCCAACGCCATTGGTATGTGGTTTATCCCAAGGATAAAAAACTATCGGTAATCGCCAAGACTTTTCTTGATTATCTCCTCAATATTCAGCCCCAATCCCTCTTAAAAGTCAAAATTTCTGGATAAAAAACCCCATCTTGAACAAAGATGGAGTAAGGTAAAAATCAAATCGATCTAAACAGTAACAGGTTCTCGATCGAGGGGTTTAACGCGATCGAGCAGGACCTGTAATTGTTCCCCTTCAATCACCTCTTTACTGAGGATTTCTTGGGCAATTTCTTCGAGTAAATCGCGATTTTGAGCGAGAATATCCAGGGCTTGCTGATGACCATTTTCGACAATCTCTTTCACTTCATTATCGATCGCTTTGGCCGTATCATCGCTCACCAAGCGCCGAGGATTCATCATGCCATCTCCCAGAAAACTATTCTGTTGACCTTTTTCGTAGGCCAGGGGACCTAAGGTCTTACTCATACCATAGGTCGTCACCATGCGTTCGGCCAAGTCCGTCGCCCGCTGCAGGTCATTAGCGGCCCCAGTAGTAATACTACCAAAGACAATTTCTTCGGCGGCCCGACCACCTAAAAGAGTAGCAATTTGGTCGCGTAATTCCGTATCATCCATCAGGAAACGGTCTTCCGTGGGCATTTGCAGGGTATAACCGAGGGCTGCCATGCCGCGAGGCACGATCGAAATCTTAGCAACTTTACCACCCCCCGGCATAACTGCACCGACGAGAGCGTGACCAACTTCGTGATAAGCGACGATTTTCTTCTCTTTTTCCGAGAGAACCCGGCTTTTCTTCTCTAAACCGGCCACTACCCGCTCGATTGCCTCATTAAAGTCCTCTTGGGCGACGGTGCTGCGTTGATTACGCGCTGCCAATAAAGCCGCCTCATTGACTAGATTAGCTAAGTCAGCACCAGCAAAACCGGGGGTACGGGTAGCAATCTGTTTTAAATCCACACCCGATCCTAATTTTACCTTACCTGCGTAGATTTCGAGGATTTTTAAGCGTCCAGCCAGATCGGGGCGATCAACTAACACTTGACGATCAAAACGGCCGGGGCGTAAAAGGGCGGTATCAAGAGTTTCGGGGCGATTAGTAGCGGCCAGCACGATCACCGTCGCATCACCAGCGTTAAAACCGTCCATTTCCGTCAATAATTGGTTTAAAGTCTGTTCCCGTTCATCGTTACCCCCCATAAAATTACCGTTAGCGCGAGATTTACCGATCGCGTCTAATTCATCGATAAAAATAATACAGGGGGCTTTTTTCTTGGCCTGTTCAAACAGATCCCGCACTCGGGCTGCACCTGCACCGACAAAGAGTTCCACGAATTCCGAACCCGAGATACTAAAAAAAGAAACTCCCGCTTCTCCCGCTACTGCTTTTGCCAGCAGGGTTTTCCCTGTCCCCGGCGGACCGACTAAGAGGACACCCTTGGGAATCCGCGCCCCGATTTGAATGTAACGTTGGGGATATTTGAGAAATTCGACGATTTCGGCTAATTCGGTTTTCGCTTCTTCCACACCGGCCACATCTTTAAAAGTGGTTTTGGTGGTGTCTCCTTCCACATAAACTTTAGCGCGACTTTTGGTAATCGATAAAGCCCCGGCCGGACCACCGCCACCGCTGCGAGCGAGGAAAAATTGCCAAATACCAACAAAAATCAGGGGAGGAATCACCCAACTAAGGACACTGCCAATCCAGCCATTTTTTGGCGGTGGCGCAGCGGCGAATTCTACGCCCTTAGCTTCTAGACGTTTGGGCAATTCTAGGTCAAAAATCGGTGTAGTGCTGAAAATTCGTCCGTAGTTGCCCTCTTGGTCGTTTTTAAGCTGATAACGAATCTCATTCTGTCCCACGGATACCCTAGCGACGTTGCCATCTTCCACTTGGTCGATAAAAAGACTATAGGGAACTTTGGGGACGCTAGGGCCAAATAATTGCGGGAAAAGAAGGTTAACAATCAGAAATAAGCCGCCTACGGCTAATAAAACATTACCGATCAGGCGAGATTGTGAAGGAGGTTTGCTTTTTATACTCATTGCTGGGCCTGATTGATTAAAATTAGTCTCTATACTTCCCCCATTGTAGGCTGTTGACTGCTCAAGTTCAGATTGAATCAGGCGGGGGGATTACCGTCGTCTTCGGGCGGTTTTTGCCCTAGTAAAGCCTCTAGACGGGTTTGGGCAAGCTCAAAATCCGGCGCAATCCCTAAAGCTTTTTGGTAACAGGCGATCGCTGCTTGGGTTTCGCCCAAATTTTCTAGGGTACTGCCGCGATTGTACCAAGCTTGATAAAAATTATCGTCCGCTTCTAGCACCTGTTGCCAACATTCTAACGCTTCTTGCCAACGTTGCAGTCCGTATAGGGCGCTGCCTCTAGCGTTAATGATTTGGTGATCGTTGGGGGTGATTTCTAGGGCGCGATCATAACTATTTAAAGCTTCTTCGTAGTTACCAATCATGGCTAAGGCACTACCACGATTATGCCAGGCCGAGGCTAATTGGGGATCGATCGTCAAGGCCTGTTCCCAGTCGGCGATCGCATTTGACCAATTGCCTAAATTTGCCTGTTCTAAGCCCTGATTAAACCAATCTTCGGCAGTTTCAGGGTTTTTACCTGACAGTGGGGAAAATTGAGCGATGAGAGTATCAATAATGCTTTCTGCGTCCTTATTTTCGATGCCTAATTGTTCGGCCATTTGGCCCGCCAGGGTAGGATCGTTTTGCAGACGGTTAAATAATTCATCGAGGGTGAGGGTTTCTAATTGGGGATTTTCTGGGTCAGCACCGTTAAAATCGCTAGTTTCACCCGAATATGAGAGATTTTCTGGGGGTTGCGGCAGGGAATAACTGCCCGGGTCCTCATCGTCGCCGGCGTATTCCCAGATTAAAGTGGCAGTTTCTTTGGTGTAGAGTTGATAACCGATCTCGTAGGAAGCTTCACCAATGCGTTCAATCCCGGGGAAAGCGCGAGCTAATTCTCCTAAACGGATCATTCTGGTGGCGAGAAGTTGGTTAAGGGAAGCGGAGGATTGCAGACGGGTGCCAAAGCGCTCTAACCATTCTACCCAATCTTTTTGCCGACCTCGATCGCCCAGTTTTTCAAAAAATCTCAGAATTCTGCCTTCGTGCCAACCGTGGGCCACTCCATCGAGTAACTGCATATAGAGAAATTCGTAATCTGTATCGGTTAGGGGAACAGATTCGATCGCTTGTACTCTCCCCTTTCCCCCTTGTCCCCCCAAAAGTCGGGTAAAAAAGTTTTTGATCGCGCGCCAAAGTTTTCTTAAAAGTCCCTGCATTCTAATCTCGACACTGGTTTTATTAATCTTGCAAGCGTAACCCAATTAGTCTAGCAGTTATCAGTTATCGGGGATTGACTCTCCCCCGCTAACCGCGGAGCGCGGTGTAGCGGGGGATTCTCGGTTCTTAGGCTTTTAACTAGATCGACCGAGTTTAACCCAGTCGATCCCCGTCAAATCGCCTCCGCGAGCGTTTTCTAACACGGTCAGTCCGACCGCGTTTTTTCCTCGGTTCTCAATTACCTTCGCTGATGCCGTATCTCTCGGTTCAATGTGGCCGCAAGAATCACACCGGTGAACTCTTTCCGATAAGGCTTTTTTACCGGTAATCGCGCCACAATTCGGACACTCTTGCGAAGTTCCGTTTTTATCGACTTTAAGATAATATTTTCCCCGTTTCCAAATTTCCAAGGGAGCATCTCACTTACGCGATAAGTAATTATACTTAGCCTAAAAGCCACTCTTAATCGTGTCTTGGAACGAAATAGA
>NZ_JASJFE010000936.1:0-8806 GCF_030067735.1 Microcystis sp. M53598_WE2
GAACCAAAACTCCCCAAAAGTGGAAACGCTACCGCGTTAGTTTCATTCCGGTGGCGATTCATCTCCCGTTAACTGCGTAGCGGTTTAACGGGAGATGAATCGCGACCTTGAGATAGCAAATTAGGTTATACTTCATCTTTAAGAAAAAAGCTGTAAGAATCGACCTCGAAAATGTCTTGACCATCGAACCCGATTCGAGGTATTATATCAGGGTAGATCAGACAGTAATGAAATTCAGATTTAAATTGGCAATGTTAAACCAGTTAAGAATTCTAATTGTTGATGATAATGAAGTAGATCGGATCGCCGTGCGCCGATTCTTAAGAACATCGGAGATGGCGATAGAAATAACAGAAGCCGCTGACTATCAAGAGGCTAAAGAAAAGATGTCCAATAATCTTTTCGACTGTATGTTTATCGATTATCTTCTACCCGATCGAGATGGTTTGACTTTGGTGCGGGAAATTCGGCAACAGGGACTTAAAATACCCCTAATTGTTTTAACCGGTCACGGAGACGAAGGAATTGCCGTAGATATGATGAAAGCCGGTGCTTCCGATTATCTGAGTAAATTTCGTCTTTCTGCCTCGCGCTTAAATCAAGCGATGCGAAACGCCCTACGCATCTATGAAGCGGAACAAGAAGTGGCGATTGCCAAACAAGAAAAAGAGCAATTGGCTAGACAAAAAGAAGATTTTGTTTCGAGGATGACCCACGATTTGCGAACTCCCTTAGTGTCTGTCAATCACATATTAGAACTATTTCAAGAAGGTTTATACGGTGAGATTACTCCCGAAATGAGTCGAGTCATTCATGTGATTATTCGCAGTAATCAAAATCTCTTGGAAATGGTTAATAATCTTTTGGAAGTTTATTGTTATGAAAACGGCGAAAAGATACTTAATTTTACTAAATTAAAGATTATCGATATTCTCGAAGAAGTCTGTCAGCAGTTAACTCCCCTTGCCCGAGAAAAAGGACTAGAATTAAGCTTAAATGCCGAAAATGCCGGGGAAATTTTCCTAACTGGCGATCGCTTGGAACTGCGGCGCGTTTTTACCAATCTCATCGGCAATGCGATTAAATTTACCCAAAAGGGTGATGTGAAAATTCATCTCATCCCCGCTACAGAGGAAGATACTTTTGTCACCATTGTGGTCGAGGATACTGGTATAGGCATTTCAGCAGAAGAACTACCCCGGATTTTCGAGCGCCTGTACTCCGGTTCCCCAGACAGTTCCAACAATGGGTTAGGACTTTATCTCTCCCGTCGCATTATCGATGCTCATGGGGGAACTATTGCCGTCACCTCAGAATTAGAACGGGGTAGTAGCTTTTCTGTCCGTTTACCTGTCTAGAAAGATCGATAATAGAAAAAATACTTTCTGCCGATCGGTCACTGTTAATGGCTTCTAATTGGGATATCTTGTTAATACAAGCGGCGCGTCAGGGCAATCTCGCGCGGGTTCAAGCTTTACTGAGTCAGGGGGCAAATGTCAACGCCACTGATGGGCAAAATACTACGGCTTTAATCTATGCCGTGCAGGGGGGGCATAGGGAAATTGTGGCAATTTTGCGAGAATTTGGGGCTGATATCAACAAAAGTAAACAACCTCAAGGTTTAACCCCTCTCATGTTAGCGGCTGCCCTCAATCACAGTGAAATCCTTGCTCAATTAATCGCCGCCGGTGCTAATGTCAATCAGGTCAATCAAGATGGTACACCTGCACTAATGATCGCCGTTTATAAGGGTCATATAGCGATCGCAGAACAGTTATTAATCGCCGGCGCTCGGGTCAATGTGCGCGATCGGGATGGAGATACGGCTTTATCTGTAGCGATCAAACAAAATTACGCCGCAATTGTCCATTTACTGCTCAATAGTGGTGTAGATGAAGAAATCCGTCAACAAGCTTGGTTACAGGCTCTCGTCGCCAATTGCCCAGAAATCCTCGAATTGTTTATTACCCGTGGTATGCCCCTCGATGCTCCCACTTTATCCGGGGAAACTCCCCTAATTTTGGCTGTAGAGAGGGGAAATCTCGGCAGCGTGCAAACTTTACTGCAAGCGGGAGCAAATCCGAACATCAGCACGGAGGAGGGAGAAACTGCCCTCATGATCGCCGCTGCTGA
Source organism: Microcystis sp. M53598_WE2 (assembly GCF_030067735.1). Taxonomy (NCBI): domain Bacteria; kingdom Bacillati; phylum Cyanobacteriota; class Cyanophyceae; order Chroococcales; family Microcystaceae; genus Microcystis; species Microcystis sp. M53598_WE2. The sequence continues at coordinate 2,134 of NZ_JASJFE010000936.1, forward strand.
GGGATATTTCGATATTGTCCGACTTTTACTCGCTAAGGGGGCCAGTGTTGACAATCAAAATCAGGCTGGGGAAACGGCCCTGCATTTAGGGACGATCGAAGGACATTTAGAGATCGTCCAGGCCCTACTACAAGCCGGCGCTTTTGTCAATCACCGCAATCATTTTGGTGATACACCCCTGATCATCGCCACGGTGCAAGGATACGAAGCGATCGTTTTAGAATTGTTAAAACGGGGGGCGGAGCCTAACCTAACTCAGCAGGGAGAAACACCGTTAACTTTAGCTCTACAGCGCAAATTTACGAAAATCTGTCGTTATCTCCTCGACTACGGGGCTAATCCCAACGCCGTTTATCCCGATGGCAAAACCGTCCTCATGAAAGCTTGTGAGGGCAATAATAGTCAACTGGTGCGCCGGTTAATCGATATCGGTGCTGATGTCAATAAACTCGATTTTAGCGGCGCTTCCCCGTTAATGTGGGCGAGTTATCACGGTTGTCTCGACACGGTTAAAGTTTTGTTAGACGGGGGAAAGGTGAACTTAAATCAGAAAAATCAAGGGGGAATGAGCGCTTTAATGTTAGCTAAATTTAATCACCATCAGGCGATCGTTTCTTTATTAAAACAAGCGGGAGCGATCGAATAAGCTGCCCGCGCATTTAAATTGCTTGTTGAGATGAGGCTCCGAGGCTGCGAGGCAGGAGATAGGGTGGTCACTGCGTGCGCGTTGCGGGGGGTGTTAGGGTGTTAGGGTGTTAGGGTTTTAGTTGAAATTCCCCCACTTCCCCACTTCCCCACTTCCCCAGGAGAAACTTTTTGCCGCAAACCCTAGATAGTCAACAGCTTACCATGACCACGGTGATATTATCGGAACCGCCAGCTTTTTTGGCCGCTGCCACTAAATTTTCGACAATTTCCTGACAATCAGCACCGGTTTGCAAATAATCGCTAATTTCCTCGTCGGACACTTCTTCCGTCAAACCATCACTACAGAGAATTAAACTATCGCCGGATTGCACATCAAGGGGAGATACCGTCACTGGGAGCAAACCGGGACGACCGAGACATTTTAATAAAATGTGCCGATAAGGGGAGTTTTTCGCATCTTCTTCGGACATATCGCCCATTTTTATCGCCCTAGCGATCAAAGTATGATCCTCCGTCACCTGTTCTAATTTTTGCTCACGAAAGCGATAGAGACGGGAATCACCAATATGGGTGTACCAAGAGCCATCATCTCGGAAGATAGCTATGACTAGGGTTGTCCCCATCTCCTGTCTTTCGGGATTTTTCAGTTGATCTTCAATAATCTTCTCGTTAGCGGCAGTAATTGCCTCCTGCAGCAATTCCCCGGCAGCCCGGGGCGAATTCCAGTGTTCTTCTAGATGAGCTTGGATAGTTTCAGTGGCGATTTGACTAGCTTCCTGGCCTCCCGCATGACCCCCCATACCATCGGCAACGATAAAAAAGCGGCGCTCGGGGTCGATATAATAACTATCCTGATTAACCGATCGCACCACACCAGGATCGGTCATTCCCCCAAAAGAAAGATTGTTCATTGAAATTTCTGCTACTAACACAATATTTATTATCCTGCGCTCGATTACATCATACGATCCTGACGTTCAATTTTTTGCCAAAGTCTCACAAGAGCTATCCCCGGAAGCAGGGAAATCGCCATCGGTACTAAAGTTAACCAACCAAAACCATTGACAAATAGAAGCGTCGCCGAGATAACCAAAGCACTTATGAGTAAAGTATAGTTGGTTCCCATTTGAATCATACCCAATCGCCGCAAAAGTCGATCGGATTCGCTGGAACGTACCCGGACACGGATATCACCCCGTTCTAATTTTTCGATCGTATCATCGATGCGTCGGGGTAAACTCAGGGCGGTGCTGCTCACTTGGGCCGCTTGCCGTCCTAACTCATCGAGGATATTACTGCCATTATTTCCTGTCATATCATGTACTAATTGCAGGGCAAAAGGTTGGGCTACTTCCATAAAGTTAAATTCGGGATCGAGTCCTTTGCCTACCCCTTCCAGGGTAGAAAATGCTCGCATGACGAAGGTAAAGGTAGCGGGAAAGCGAAAAGGCTGATCGTAGGCGATTTCATAGAGATCATCGCTGATAGAGGCTACGGACTGTTCCTCAAAGGGTTTATCCATGAAGTTATCGAGCATATACTGGATCGAGCGCCGCACTGCTCCCATATCACCATTAGCAGTTAATGCCCCCAAATCCACCAGAGAAGTGACCACGCGATCGGCATCTTTTTGGGCAATTCCCAAGAGAGTCTGCATTAATTTTTCGCGCACGTTGGTTTTAATTTGTCCCATCATGCCGAAATCGTAGAAAATTAAGGAGCCATCACTATCAACGGCGATATTGCCGGGGTGAGGATCCGCGTGAAAAAAGCCGTTATTGAGCAGTTGAATTAGATAGGCTTTTGCCCCTAGTTTAGCCAACAATTTGCGATCGAGTCCTGCCGCTTCTAGGGCCTCATAATGACTGATTTTGATGCCGGGGAGGTATTCTAGGGTTAAAACCCGGGGAGAGGTGTAGCGCCAATAGACTTTTGGTACTTTGACCCAATCTTCCCCGCGAAAATTACGGCGAAAAGTGTCGGCGTTACGACCTTCGTTGAGATAATCGGTTTCTTCCCAGAGAATTTTACAGCATTCTTCATAAATACCCGTCCAATCGCGACCTTTACCCCATTTGGGATGATTTTGGAAGTATTGGGCGATTTTTTTCAGGATGGCCAGATCGATACTAAATAATTTTTTCAATCCGGGCCGTTGGACTTTGACCACCACATCTTCCCCGGTGTTCAGTTGGGCCCGGTGAACTTGCCCTAAACTAGCGGCTGCTAGGGGGATGGGATCGAAGCTTTTAAAGAGTTTATTCAGGGGTTTACCGAGGGATACCTCGATAATTTTGCTGGCCTGTTCGTAGGTAAATGCGGGAACCTGATCCTGTAGTTTCGAGAGTTCTTCCACATATTCGAGGGGAAAAAGATCGGCGCGAGTGGAGAACAGTTGACCGACTTTAATAAAAGTCGGTCCCAATTCTAGCATGGTTTCCCGAATCCAAGCGGCCTGTTTTCTGCGTCTGCCGGCGAGTTTTTCTTGGCTATAGCCGCCGTTATAGCTCCATTTTTTACCGTTGAGCCAGAATTGATAAAGTACAGTCAGAACGAATCGCCAAATATCTAGACGACGACGATTGATGGAATAGCTTTCTCGATTCCAACGATAGCTATTTTTGGCGACTTCGAGGGCCGGCATTGCTGGGTTTAACTCTGGGGTAACGGGGACGGGTAGAAAGGCTGACACGCAATTTTTGGGGCTTTAAAGCGACTAAAAGAGGGTTTTGGGTTAATTCTGGTAGTTTTTTAGTTCCGAGCGCAATTGGGCGATTTCGGCGCGCATTTCGTCGATGTTTTCCTGCACATCGGCACTGGAGGAACCACCGGACTCTGTACCAGTATATACTCCCTTTTCCATGGCTTGATCGGCTCTCATTTGCACTTCTTCGACGAATTGCCGCAGGTTTTCCCGTTGTTCGGCATCAAATTTGCCTAATTCGCTTAAAGCGTTGGTAAACGCATCTTCTAGCTGTTCACCGATCACTTCAGCGATCGCTCGTCCGAGGAAAAAGGCGTGAATAACGGGGTTAGTCATAATCTTAAATGGATGTTTTCGCTTCGGGGTTTGTGGACGGGAAAGGCGATAATAGATTCCCTAACTACTAGGTTAGGCGACAGAACCAGAAAAGGCAAATCGTTTTTCTGAAAACGGAGGTGAGACGGGGAGGTTAATCAACAAAATTAGAGGAAAGAAAGGGCGCTAAGGGAGCAGAATCCGGTCCGATTGCGTCGAGAATTATCGCTGAAATCAACCCGATTAGCGAAATAATAGTGTCATCAACAATATCATCCTCCTGGAGAGTTAAGATGCTCAGAAAACGTTTATTAATCCCCTTAATCTTATCCCTAGTCACTTTTGGTCTAGTGGTGGCCTGTAATTCCGGCACTCCCACCGGTCAAACTAACCCCAGTCCCGCAGAAAACGCCGCCACTGCCGCTATTCCCATCGGCGCAGCTTTGGCTCAAACCAGCAATCTCGCCCTATTGGGACAGGAACAGGTGATCGGTGTCAAGATGGCTGAAACATATTTTAATAAAAAGGGCGGAGTCAATGGAACACCGATTAAAGTTATTATCCAGGATGTGACCGGGGATGAACAGGGAGCGATCAACGCCATCAATACCCTCATCACTCAAGATAAAGTGGTGAGTATTCTTGGTCCGTCCCTGTCCCAACAAGCTTTTGCCGCTAGTCCGATCGCCGATCGAGCCAAAGTTCCCATTCTCGGCCCGTCTAACACGGCTAAAGGTATCCCCCAGATCGGTGAATATGTGGGTAGGGTGTCCGCTCCTGTGGCTGTGGTCGCTCCCAATGCGGTTAAAACCGCTTTAAAAATCGATCCCAAGATTAAAAAAGTGGCTGTCTTTTTTGCCCAAAATGATGCTTTTAGTAAATCGGAAACGGAAACTTTTCAAGAAACCCTGAAGAGTTTAAATCTCGATATTGTCACCGTGCAGAAATTCCAAACCACCGATACAGATTTTCAAAACCAAGCCACCGCCGCTATTAATATTAAACCGGATTTAGTGGTTATTTCTGGTTTGGTTGCTGACGGGGGCAATTTGGTCAAACAGTTGCGACAATTAGGCTATCAGGGATTAATTATTGGTGGCAATGGTTTAAATACTTCTAATATTTTCCCGGTTTGTCAAGCTCAATGTGATGGCATTATCATTGCTCAAGCTTATAACCCGGAATTAGATAGTCCTATTAATCGGGATTTTGTCGCCGCTTATACAGCAGAAAATAAAAAAGCACCGCCCCAATTTACCGCTCAAGCTTTTACGGGAATTCAAGTTTTTGTCGAGGCCTTAAAACGGGTAGATGATAAAAATAAACTCAGTACACTTTCCCTCGAACAAATTCGCCAACAATTAAATCAGGAAATTTTAGCGGGTAAGTATGTCACTGTCTTGGGAGATATTGCTTTTACTCCCGAAGGAGAAATCATTCAGGATAAATTCTCCGTGGCACAAATTAAAATGGATGCCGATGGTAAAAATGGTAAATTTACTTTTGTGAAAAATTAATCAGTAAAGGGTTCTTCTCATTTCTATCTCGTTGCAAGGGTCTCCCTTGCAACGCATTTCCAGAGGTTATAGCTCTTGTGTAATACTAAATCCTGTTTAAAGTGTTCAAGAGTGTTAAAGTCGAGTCCAAAATCAACATAATTCTGTTCTGACTTGCAATGTTCTATTCAATTAATTTATCTAGGGATAGGACAGTATTCGATGGTGGTGTTGGACAAGAATAAAAGAAAAATGTAGGTTGGTTTTCCCTTTCTTCAGAAATTCTTCTTAAGTTTTCGTGTTCCCTAATTCTTGCTCTAAGCTAGTTCTGGAATTTCTGGCGATTATTAGTAGTGAAATTTACAGGAAATAATAACAATTTCTTGATCAGACACGCTATAAACTAGGCGGTGTTCTTTTGTAATGCGTCGTGACCATAATCCTGATAGTTCATGTTTTAATGCTTCTGGTTTTCCTAATCCAGAAAAAGGCTCTCTTTGAACATCTTTAATAAGGCTGACAATTTTAGCGTCAACTTTTTTATCTGCGATCACCCATTGATTAAACTAATCAAAACTTCGGGTTAGAAAGGCGACTTTCCTGATCAGTTAGCAGCATTTACATAAATATAACTATCAGGATTTTTCAGGGATTCTATTGCCTCTTGGAGATGTTGACGGTTAGCTTCTGTGGAAAGCAGATAGTCCGTTTCATCCATTTCAGCAGCTTCTTTAATCAATAAAATCGCTTCGACAACTGTTCCTTCTGGTAAGTCGAGGGGAGGTAAACTAAGTTGACCATTTTTGATGATTGTTTGGTATTTTAGTGCATTCATATAATTTTGCTATTCTTGAGATTTTATTAATTATAGCAGTTTCAAAGATAACTTGGCTCTTCTCGTTTCTGTATAGTCTTACCTCGTTGCCAGAGTATCCCTTGTAAGGCTTTCCAGAGGTTCTAGCTCTTGTGTAACCGATCAGGGAAGGGAGGGAGATCCTCCCTTGTCTCGTACCAAGGTAGAACCTTGGCATCAGAGAAATATGAAGATTTTATTAAATTGTATTTGTAAGTACAACTTTGGATAGGAAAGTGTGTTCATTAACAATGCGCCAGTCTTTGGTGTTGGGTAGTGCGGTGTCTTAACCCAATCGACAAAATAGCGATCGCCGTTAACCTGACAGACCAGACTGGAAGCTTGTGCTGATGATCTAGGATTATTTGCCGATTAATGACTCTTTTCGGAAATTAGAGGACAATACCGTGCCAGTAATTATGGATTTTAACAACTTTCCCCGACCTTTCTTTTTTATTCTCAAGCGATGTCAAAGACCAGATTGAAACGTTAGTAGTTATGGCTCTTCGTTACCCTTTATGCTAAATCAACATACAAGATGCCAAGATAACATACTTATAACCCAAAAATTCCGAAAGTTTCTAAAGCCATAGCCTCTCCGTTTTATTAGTTTAAGTTTATTGTTGATTCCCTCGACCACCCCATTCGTTGTCCTTC
>NZ_JASJFE010000614.1:0-1894 GCF_030067735.1 Microcystis sp. M53598_WE2
AATTTTCCCCCCGATCACTCCCATGCCCGGAACTTTTTGAGGGCAAAAAAGTCTAAAAGTCTTATCCAACAAGGTTTTTAGATTTATTCAGCCAGCCCTAATTAGTCTAAATATTGGCTAAGAAAATTACTGGAAATATCAAATATAGCGTTATCTTAATGGTGAGGTAGGAAGTCTCTGGTTTTAGGAAAGGACGGAACTGCGGAACGCCGGAACAGTAGCTGGTCGTCCGGAGATGACGCCAAATCCCGTCATACTTCATCTTGATGAGAAACGCTATCAGCTGTTGTCTATTTAAACTGGGTATTAAGGAGAGCAATCATGAAAAATTCTCATCAATTGACCAAATCCCTGAAGCGTTTTCGTTATACACTTTTTCTGGGAGTAGCGGCCATGGCAATCACTAGCTGGGGGATGCCCAATATTTCTGTAGCCCAGACTACTCCTGCTCAAGAAAAAGTGCAGTTAATGTTCGTGCAAACGGCAGAAGATATTCAGGTAGATCCCGTCACAAAAACAATTCGCTTGGTGAACGTCAACAAACAGACATTATACTTTTCCGATCGCCCGAACCGGATTGCTGGTAATCTGACCATGGCCGCCTATATGGATGAGTGGACAGCCAGGGCAGGAAAAGATAATTTTGCTAACGATCCCCCCAATGCGACCCTCTCAGTCTACGAACCTGGTCGTCAAGACAATACTATAGTTGTCGTCGAGATTAGCAATCCCGTCATCGATGGCAAGGACTTGATTTATAGCTACAAGCTAATCGAAGGGACTCTACCCAAGGCCGGCGGGGCAACTTCCCTATTTATCGATTGGATTGGTGTTGGTGGTGGTGTCGGTCCTGGCTTTTACGGGGTGGGGGCCGGTACCCGCGGAGTCGGTTTATACGGTGGTTACGGTGGACCCCTACGTTATTAATACTAATGTTCTATTATTTCTGTAAATTTATCTAGCGATTAGGAGAATCCCATGAGTTACCTAAATTCTTGCCGTTGAAAGCCTTGTGGCTTCAGCCCAAGTATGAAAACAAGGAGCGAGATTTTAATCTCATGTATCCTAAAATATGATATGACACCAGCAATGCGAACAAGAACAAGGTTGGTCGCGTCGATCTCATGCTAGTAGAGGTGAAACTCCCGTCGGGAAGAAACTGGTAGCAGCGTCGCTACAAAGACTAAGGCACAGACAAGCAGGCAGCAAGAGTTAGCGATTTGAATCTGCCAGACTGGTATAGGCAACCACTCGGAAAGCGAAAGTAAAAAATGAATGTAAGCGCAACGTATATGGTGAGTTAACCAGTATGTCAGAGCGTGTAGGTGGCTTTTGACTGCCACCACTGGTTTTTGGTTCTTCGGTTTGTGTTATGCAATGGACGGGGGTTATAAGGGATGGAACCCTTATCTAGAAAGGCATTTAGCGATTTTTGTCAATTGTTTTTGATCTAGAGCGAACTAATCAATTAAGTCTCTTACCAGATAAGGATTTAGTCGATTTATGCCCCCCTATCGAACCATACTAAGTAACGAAAAACCCTATTACCGAAGTCCCACTTACTTTAAACGGTCGGTCCATGGGCATTGTTAGAATACGGAACTAAAGATTCGACAGATTGAAACCACGTTTTAAAGGATAAATGCCCGGTGGCAACCAAAATCCTTCTGTGTAGCCTTCTTTCTCCTGCATATAAACATGATCAAAGAAATGGAGGTTTTCAGCATGAAGGTCTTTGATTTGCCATTTAGGCCCGTTTATTCCAGTTTCGTGTTTACCCTGTTGATCGTCCCAAAGATTCTCTGGGTTAGGAAACTCGGTACGTTTTTCTCCATCTTTGGTAATGAAATAAATGTGACCTGATTCATTCGATTTATCCTTATTTTTTCGAGGC
>NZ_JASJFE010000060.1:0-2190 GCF_030067735.1 Microcystis sp. M53598_WE2
GTAATTGACCGATTAATTTTCGGAAAATGGGGTGTGCCTGGTGATGAAGACAACACAAGTAAGTTCCGATTTATCTAGTACAGATATGTCATCTCTAGCCGATTTTTTGAGTTTTGATGGAGCCTTCCCAATCACCCTTGATTTAACAGGTTCCGACGATTTAACTGTATCGAAGGAAACTTCTCCCTTAGGAGTCCTGAACTCTAACCCCTCCCCATCTATAGTCTCCTCGGAGGCTCCTACGGTTTCAGCCTCCCCTGCCAACGATCTGACGGCGGTGAGCAACTTTGCCTCTAATACCTTTACACTGGCTGATTCCTTTCCAAGAACACTGATCTCATCTCAGCCGACTCATGATCAACAGGATGACGTTAGCAAGCTGTTCAGAGATGGGTGGATTGGTCAAGATCATTCCCCCCAGTTGTTTAGTAGTCTCCATGGGGGCGATTTAAAGGCTTCGGGTCTTTGCAACTGTTCGCAATGTAGCTTGCCTCCGGTCGATCCTCGACGGATTGTCCCTGAAACTGAAACTCTCAAAGGATTGCCCCTACCGGCCCTCGATCTGACTAAGACCTTTTCGCTAAACAGCTTGCCCGGGGCTAACCACACCATCTATCTTGACTTTAACGGCCACACCACTACAGGTACTGCTTGGAATACTTACTCTGGGAAGAGCAGTATTGTTACTCCCGCCTTTGATCTAGATGGTAATACCGCTGCCTTCAGTACCTCTGAACTGGAGCGCATTCAATACATCTGGCAACGAGTCGTCGAGGATTTTAGCCCCTTTAATGTTAACGTCACCACCCAAGAACCCACCCTGGATCGTTTGATTAAGAGCAGCACTACAGATACGGCCTGGGGTGTCCGGGTCGCCATTGGCGGTAGCAGCTATGACTGGTTCGGTGCGGGTGCTGGCGGTGTTGCCTATGTAGGCTCCTTCAACTGGAATAGTGATACTCCCACCTTTGTTTTTAGCACCCAAACCTTGTCGGATGAAAAGTACACGGCTGATGCCATTAGCCATGAAGTGGGTCATACCCTGGGACTTAGTCACGACGGCAGAACCATTCCTTCCGAAGAGTACTACGACGGCCATGGTAGTGGGGAAACGGGTTGGGGGCCAATTATGGGATCTGGCTACTATCAGAATCTGACCCAGTGGAGTAAGGGGGAGTACCTGGCTGCCAATAACACCGAAGATGACCTGGCTATTATTACCACCAACAATGGCTTTGGTTACAGGGTCGATGACACGGGTAATACTTTGGCGACAGCCAAGGCTTTAACCGTCTCTGGAACGGCGGTAAGCTCCAGCGGTATTATCGAGCGTAACACCGATGTGGACTTCTTTAGCTTCACCACTGGGGCTGGGCCAATTAGTTTGACCGTAACCCCCTCTGGTCGCAGTCCGAATCTGGACATTCTGGCGCAACTCTACAATGCTTCGGGTGTGCTGGTGGCGAGCTCTAACCCAGCGGATTTCCTAGCTGCTTCCATTAGTGCCACCGTCGGCGCTGGCACCTATTACTTAAAGGTGGATGGGGTTGGTAAGGGCGATCCTCTAGGTACGGGTTATACCGACTACGGTAGTTTGGGACAGTACGCTATCACTGGTAGTATTAGCAGCGGAACAAAATCAATCTCGATCGCCAAGACCACCGATGGTAACGAAGCCGGTTCCGTGAGCAGTGTCTTTACCCTCACCCGCGCCGGCGACCTCTCCAGTGCCTTAACCGTCAACTACACCCTGGGGGGGACAGCGACTCCAGGTGTTGACTATACAGGCACTACTCCCAGCAGCGTCACCTTTGCGGCACTTTCCCCCACTGCTACCATCACTCTGCCCACCAAAGATGACCTCTTGAGTGATCCCAGTGAAACGATCATCAGCAAAATTACCGCCCCCGTCGGCTACACTATCAGTGGACCCGACACGGCTACGGCCACCATTCTTGACAATGATGGTAACTCAGCTAATAACAACTTGGTCGGGACAAGCTTTGCCGATGCCCTAGCTGGAGTGGGAGGTAATGACACCCTTAGCGGTTTAGCAGGCAACGACACCCTCGATGGTGGGGCCAATAACGACACATACCTCTTCGACACAGATCTGGTCTTGAATAGCGATCGCCTAATTGATGCCTCTGGAATCGATACCCTCAACTTTGCGGCGACCACAACTAAAAC
>NZ_JASJFE010000617.1:0-3009 GCF_030067735.1 Microcystis sp. M53598_WE2
CCACAATTTTACTTGAAAATCTTGGTATATTTTGGCGATAAAAGGGGCTTGATTCCCTTGAACTATTTTTTCGATTTTATCGATTGTTTCGACAAAAATATTAATCATGGTTTGACGAGGTAAGTTGCCAGAAACTAGAACAAATACTTGAGCCTGATAACGGGCTATCTGTTGAACTTCTAAAATATTTCTACCAATGTTTACATCTTTAGTTAATACTATCCATCCTCTTTGACTAACAATAGGTAGCCACTCCGTATCCGGTGCATCTGGGGCAAAATGGGCATGATGAAATTCAATTTTAACCCCTATTTCTTGCAAAGCTTCACCGATAGATTTTCCTAAAGCGCGGTCTATAAAATAGGTGTATTGATAGGTCATGCCGCTTGCCAATTGCACTCGAATAAAATCGCTTTTTCAATTTGCCAAGGTTGACAATTATAATCATTGGCAATATCTTCTATAGAGTCCCCCGCATCATAAAGTTCTGTGACAACTTTAGTGGGAATTCCTGTTCCTGTGATCACGGGTTTTCCGAAGGAAATATTAGGATCTATCTTTAGGACTTTATTGCTGAAGTCTTCCCCATTTATGTCGATAGTGGGAAAAAGCCGTGTGGCGATATCTTGTTCATCCCATTCAATACGAGTTAAGAGATTATTTAAGAATTGTTTCATCGTCAATTGTCCCGAACGGGAGGCATTAATTAAATGTTCAAATTGTTCAATAAAAAGGTCAGTTCCATCGGTACTAAATTGTTTTTGAACCAGAGGATGATCGGTGTTAAATTGTTCACTAATATAGTCTAGGGCCAGTCTAACTTTATCGAGAGGGATGTTATGAACTTTGCGAATAACTCTTAAAACGTGCGCTTCCACTAAGTTAGTAAAGGAAAGTTGCGGAATATTCGGATTAGGTCGTTGAATGAGGGGTAAAAACTCTTTTTGTCCTTTTTTTGTGGGGTAGGTGCGTCCTCGTACCCACGTTCTCAGAGTGGGCAAAGGAATATGGAGATAGCGCGCAGTATCGGCTATAGTGTAGGTGGGAACATGATAGAGATGCTCTAGAGATAAGGGAGATGATGCTTTGACCATCGTTAATATTTTGGTGAAGTTGTTGGGATGAGATTATCGCCTATCATTTCATTTTAGCTAATTTTGGTATCCTTGAGGATAGGGATAAAGCAGGATGAGGGCATCTCAGTGGACATTGGGGGCAAATGAGGTTATATTTTATCTATAGAAGAACGTTTGTATGCAACACTGATAATGAGTAACTCACTGCCAAAATATCTAGAGGAAATCACAGGCATTTATCAACAGGGTAACGCCACAGAACACAGTTATCGTCCCGCTTTAAAAAAATTAATTGAATCCCTAAATAATAACCTACAAGCTCTCAATGAACCCAAAAGGATTGCTTGTGGCGCTCCGGATTTTGTGATTAATCAGGGTATGGTAGAAGTTGGCCATCTGGAAGCAAAAGATATCGGAACTTCTCTCAAAAAGGTTGAAAATACTCCCCAAATAAAACGTTATTTACAGGCTTTGGGTAATTTAATTATCACCGATCATTTAGAATTTCGTTGGTATGTATCGGGAGAATTGCGTCTATCAGCTGCCGTGGCAAGTCTTAATCAAAAAAAGCAAATTAAACCTGATTCCCAGGGTATTTTACAAGTAGAACAATTGTTCTGTCAGTTTTTCCTCTCAAAAGTTATTCAGATCACAACACCGCGAGAATTAGCCAAAAAAATGGCCGCTTTAGCGCAGTTAATTAGAGACGCAATCGGCCAAGCTTTAAAAGATCAAGATTGTGGGGGAATGTTGCGGCAACAATTGCAATCTTTTCAACGAGTTTTAATTAGTGATCTCAATGAAGCGCAGTTTGCGGATATGTATGCACAAACAATCTGTTATGGTTTATTTGCGGCACGCTGTAATACGGATCAAATAAGTTCTTTTTCCAGGGAAACGGCGGGATTTCGACTACCGAAAACTAACCCTTTTTTGCGGGGAATTTTTCATCAAATTGCTGGTACAGAATTAGATGAGCGGATTACTTGGGCCGTGGATACTCTAGCGACTATTTTACAACAAACGGATATGGAGGGGATTCTCGGCAGCTTTGGAAAACGCACGCGCAAGCAGGATCCTGTAGTTCACTTTTATGAGACTTTTTTAGCCGAATACGATAGTAAAATGCGTGAGTCTAGGGGGGTTTATTATACCCCTGAACCCGTGGTTTCTTACATGGTTCGCAGTGTGGACTATATTCTAAAAAATAAGTTTCAGATTCCTAAAGGTTTGGCCGATGCCAAAAAAATTACGATTAAAAATCCTAATAATAGCCAAGAAACTCAGGAAGTTCACCAAGTTTTAATCCTCGATCCTGCTGTGGGAACAGGCACTTTTTTACACTCTGTTATCGACCATATCTATGATAGTTTTCGTCAACAGAAAGGGATGTGGTCTAGTTATGTCAGTAAACATTTATTACCCCGTCTCTTTGGGTTTGAATTACTGATGGCTCCCTACACCGTAGCACACATGAAATTAGGTTTACAACTTCAGGAATTAGGCTATGATTTTAGTGCCGATGAACGCTTGGGAATCTATCTCACCAACACCCTACAGGAAGCTTTTCAAATTCCCCCTGCTGATGGTTTTTTAAATCGTATTCGCGATGAAGCAGCCGCGGCAAAAGATGTTAAGCAAGAAATGCCAGTTATGGTGATTTTAGGCAATCCACCCTATTCCTATCAGTCGATGAATACTGACCCTTGGATTGTGAATTTGGTTAAGGATTATTATCAATTAGATGGAAAACCATTGGGAGAGAGAAACCCTAAAGGTTTATTAGATGATTATGTGAAGTTTATTCGCTTTGCTCAGTATCGGGTAGCGGAAACTGGTTATGGAGTTGTGGCGTTAATTACAAATCATGGTTATTTGGATAATCCCACTTTTCGGGGAATGCGTCAAAATTTGATGCAGACTTTTGATGAGA
>NZ_JASJFE010000906.1:0-1397 GCF_030067735.1 Microcystis sp. M53598_WE2
AAACTGGAGTCATTGCCACCGGTAATCCGTAGATATGAACCACCATTATCGCTTTAGTGCGGGGCGTGATTTTTGCCTCTATCTGACTGATATCCATGTTCCAAGTCTGCGCTTCGCAGTCCACCACCACGGGAATCGCCCCGGCTTTGACAATGGCAGCTCCGCAGGAAATGATGGTAAAAGTGGGGAGAATCACTTCATCCCCCGAACCAATTCCTAAAGCGACGATGGCCGCTTCTAAGGCCATAGAACCATTGCACACGGAAACGGCATACTTTCGCCCAACAGCGAGGGCAAAATTTTCTTCAAATTTCTGAACGAAGGGACCTTCCGAAGAAATCCAACCGCTATCAATACATTCGTTAAGATACTGTTTTTCCTTGCCCGCAAGTAGTGGCTCATTGACGGGAATAAAGCTACTCATGCTATCTCTGCTCCCGCCATTTTAACCACAGTTTCCTCAATTCCTGTAAAGCGAGTTTTATCCTGATTACCAACGTAGGGACCTTGTTTTACTTCAATCATTTCTACTTCTTCTAAGACTTGGAAACCATGACCACCTTGGATCAACAAAACCACATCCCCATCTCTCAATATATGACTTTCTAGATATTGTTGGTCGTCATCATAGAAATCTACCCGCAGTTTTCCTCTTTTGATAATTAAGACTTCCTGGGTAAAAAATACTTCCCGTTGTACTTTGTTATGAACGTGGGGCATAATACTTTTTCCCGTCGGGTGTCTCATATAGGCCAACTGTTGGGAAAAATCATCGGGAGTTAGGAAATGAATCCCCTCTTGGTTAAACTCTCGTCGGAGAATTATCGCTAAAACTTTACCCTCTTTCGTGATTTGAGAAATTGGCAAAGAGTTAAATTGACTTTCTGGCTTATTTTTCTGATTTTGTTGGCGGAGAAAATCTAAAGATAAAAAGTCTGAAGCTAGTTTAAACATGAATTTAACCCCCCTAGGGAATGGTTGTGAGAAAGGCTGAAATTAATTGACAGCAAAGAAGGGGCGAACCAGTGACTAACTTTTGTCACCCCTGGTAGGCTAATTTAATTTAATTAGCTAAAGCTTAATCTAATTAACCTTCTGTTAATTTAGTTAACAGAAGGTTAATCCCGACTAAGGCAAGATGCCTCTACCATACATTTAAGAAAACACGGGAGCATCTAACTTTAGAAATAAGTATAAATACTTAAGGGTAAAAAAATAGAATTAAACAGGGGTCTCATGAAGATAAGCGGAACGATGGCGAAGCACTTGTGGAACATTTAGAACACAAGTCCGAGCATTTGTACTAAAATATCCAAGAGACGGCTAACTGCTATATTTTCTGTTGACATCCTCACCGCCGTAAACGGACGGTGATTCCCAAACCTCACGATTTAGGT
>NZ_JASJFE010001099.1:0-2195 GCF_030067735.1 Microcystis sp. M53598_WE2
AGTAAGCACTCCAACCCTTATCCTGACTTGATTTCAGTTTTTTCTTTGTCAGTAAGGGTGTCAACAAGGAATATTACAAATTGTTAACCGAGTCTTGAAAGCCTTGTGCTACAAAGGTTTGAAATGTTAAGAAAGATGTGACTAATGGACAGGTCTAAAACCTCGCTCCTGGTTGGCGAAAAGTTTTTGGAGCGGAGTATAAATCCCCGTTACAAAAACGGACTCCTGCCCTCCGCTTCCTGCCTTCGTTAATTATTAACATAGACCGGGCGATGGTGGGGGAAAGAGGTTGAGCGCCGATGGTCAAACCCGAAACCTAGCTGCTAACAACCGAAAAAGTTGGGTTAGTATGAGGGGAGATACCCTCTGAGGAGTTGCACTAATTATATGGACATCAAATTAATCTTGTTGGCATTGACGGCCGTATTCACCGTCTCTTGTCTCTTTTTCGGCACCCGCAACGGTTTTTACGATAGCGATAACTACGATGGCAACGGTTCCGCTCACTAACCAGTCATCATAATCAGGGTTGCCATGGTTCAACGCTCTACTGCCGTCTGGGGGTCAAAATCCCTTTTATCCTGTTTACCTTTTGGTGTCGGTCACGCGTCAGAAGGGGTTTGTCTCCTCCTGACAATCGGTCCCTATCGCCTACTTTTAGATTGCGGTTTGGCCGATATGCAACCCCTCACCCAAAACAAAAAACCACCCGTGGATCTGGTGTTCTGTAGTCATGCCCACAGCGATCACATCCGTGGGTTAATGGCTCTCCATCAGACCTATCCCCAATTGCCAGTTTATGCCAGTGAGGTGACAGTACAACTGCTGCCCCTACAATGGCCGGATTCTGCCGAGGAAATCGGCAGTTTCTGTCAGGGTTGGCCATGGCGATCGCCGATCGCTCTCTTTGATGATCTCACCGTCGAGATTTTTCCAGCCGGCCACCTCCCTGGGGCTGCCGTGGTCCTCTTCACCTACAAAACCCCCAAACGCACCTATAAGGTCCTCTATACAGGCGATTTTTCCCTGTCTAATTTTCAACTGGTGGAAGGATTATCGATCGATCTGCTGCGGGGAATATCCCCCGATGTGCTGATTATTGAAGGCAGTTACGGCACAGAGCGCCATCCCCACCGACGACAGCAGGAAAAACAGTTGATGAATCGCATCTATCATGCGATCGCTGAGGGGCAAAATGTCTTACTACCCGTCCCCGCTTTGGGATTGGGTCAGGAAATTTTAAAATTACTGCGGTCGCACCACCAATTCACAGGCCGCGACATTGATATCTGGGTTGGGGGCAAGATCGCTAAAGCTTGCGATGCCTACCTGGAAATTTTACCACAATTTCCCGCATCTGTGCAAAATTTTGCCAAACATCAGCCCTTATTTTGGGATGAGCGCATCTGTCCCCGGTTGCGAAGGTTGCCAGAAAAACCGACACCTCTAGGGGGAACCACTCCGATAATTTTACTAATCGATCGCCTAGAGGAGGTGAGTAAATATCTGCAAGGGGATAAACCTTGGTTAATGTTAGCTCCCCAACACCTGCACGATATCAACCTGGAGAATCCCCGATTAAAAGCGGCACAGCGTTCGCGATTAATTAGCCAAGAAACCTATCTACTGGCCGAACATAGCGATAGTCGCAACACCACCCAACTGATCCATAACCTGCGACCGCAGCATATCATGTTCGTCCATGGCTCGCCCCTATATCTAGCGGATTTGACCAGTTTAGAAGAATTACAAAGCCGTTATCAACTCCATTCCCCGGCCGTGGGAACTCTGGTGGAATTGCCTATTGGCGATCGCTTTATGCAACCGACACCCCCGGCCCCCAGCCACTATGAGGGAGAATTAAATGAATCGGATTCGACCGTCACTATCACCTTACCAGAGCCGATCACCCGGGATCCCCGGTGGAGTAATTTCGCCGATACGGGACTGGTGGAAGCGCGCTGGCAAGGGGAAGAATTATTATTGCGGGGAGTCTCCCAACGGGAATTATTAAGCGAGAGTCCCAATCGCATCACCAAAGCTTTAGAGGAGATGGATTGCTGTCGTGTCTGTGTCCACTACAAAAGTCAGCGCTGTTGGAATCCCGCTTCTCCCCTCTACGGTTTTAAAGTGGTTCCCGAAGGCTATTGTCCCGTTTTTGAGGCCAATATATAATTAGGGTCTGCTGAATAAAT
>NZ_JASJFE010001010.1:0-5435 GCF_030067735.1 Microcystis sp. M53598_WE2
AAGCCTCTTGCTGACCAATGGCAAACGGAAAAACATATCGCCGAGGAAATTAAATTATTGCGAGAAGAGGAAGAACAATTGCGCCTACAGGTGGAACAGGCGGAACGGGCTTATGATCTCAATAAAGCGGCCCAATTAAAGTATGGCAAACTAGAAATTTTACAAGGGGAATTAGAAGTAAAAGAAAAAGAACTAGAAACTATTCAAGCGGCAGGTTCGACCCTGTTAAGACAACAGGTAACTGATGCCGATATCGCCGAAATAGTTGCCCGGTGGACGGGAATTCCTGTCAATCGGTTAATGGAATCGGAACGACAAAAATTATTAGAATTAGAGTCTCATTTACAGAAAAAAGTGGTCGGACAAAATGAAGCGGTCACGGCAGTAGCAGCGGCGATTCGACGAGCGCGCGCAGGAATGAAAGATCCCTCCCGTCCGATTGGTTCATTCCTATTTATGGGACCCACAGGAGTGGGTAAAACCGAGTTAGCGCGGGCCTTGGCGGGGTTACTGTTCGACTCCGAGGAAGCCATGGTTCGCATCGATATGTCGGAATACATGGAAAAACACGCGGTTTCGCGGTTAATCGGCGCGCCTCCGGGTTATGTGGGTTACGAGGAAGGGGGACAACTATCGGAAGCGGTGCGTCGTCGTCCCTATTCTGTGGTTTTATTGGATGAAGTGGAGAAGGCCCATCGCGATGTTTTTAACATTTTATTACAAGTGCTTGACGATGGGCGCATTACTGACTCTCAGGGGCGAGTGGTGGATTTTCGGAATACGATTATCGTCATGACCAGTAATATTGGCAGTGACCATATTTTAAATGTTTCCGAAGATGCCGATTATGAGGAGATGCGGAAACGGGTTTTAACAGCTTTGCGGAGTCATTTTCGTCCCGAATTTTTGAATCGTATCGACGATTTAATTATTTTCCATACCCTCAAAAAAGAAGAATTGCGTTACATTGTTCGTCTGCAATTACAGCGTCTGGAAAGATTATTAGCAGAACAAAAAATCAATCTAGAATTAACTGCGGCAGCAGAAGATCATATCGTTACTGTTGGTTACGATCCTACCTACGGTGCGCGGCCTTTAAAACGCGCTATCCAACGGGAGTTAGAGAATCCTTTAGCCACAAAAATTCTCGAACAAGCTTTTATGGAAGGGGATACGGTGGTGATTGATTGTCTGGATGAAGTGTTAAGTTTTAGCAAAAAGGAGCTAGAAAAGGAAGAGCAAACATTAGAATTAGCTGTGGTTAACCTCAGTTCGGATTAAACCCAGACAGGGGATATATTCCCCCTCTGCGGGTCAATTCAGCCAATATAAACAAAATTTTGCCCCAAAAGGCCTGGTGAATCTAGCTAAACAGGTTTTGCCTATTGCTGTAACTGATGACCACAGCTACTACAAAAGCGATCGGTTGCCGCTACTTTTGCCCCGCATTGACGACAAAATCGGACTTTGCTGACGGTTTTTGCGTCTCCCATACTCATTTTCATCTCTCCCATCTCCATTTCCATGGGGGCAAAATTCATCGACATATTACCCATTTTCATCGGTTGCATCGGTTGCATCGGTTGCATCGGTTGCATCGGTTGCATCGGTGAGGAGGAGAAACTGGTAGCAGTGGTCGATTGAGAGGACTGAGAAACTCCAGAGGTATGAGGAGAGGAAAAACCGATACTGCTCCCTTGAATTTGGATTCTGTGGGGTCCGGTTTCAGTGATAATTTCAATAATTGCCCCTTGGGGAATTATCTCTATTTGGGGTTCTTTTGTCCAAACTCCCGTGGCAAAACTACTGCTAGACTGTTGTTGTTGTCCCACAGCACCACTAGCGAGGGTTACAATCGTCTGCGGCCCTTGATTATCGAGATAGAGACGTTGTCCTGTGGGTAATTCACTATAAATAGCCATATTTTTGACAGTGAAAAGTAAAAAGTAAAAACCTAGTTCACACCCCTAGGATCCAGTCTAGCGAGGATACAAATGTTAGAGGATTTTCTTAAGAATTTTATCGACAAAAAAAGGGTGGTTAACCCACCCTCACCATGTCTCAAGAAAACAAACTTTTTAACGGACGCTACCGGCTAATTTATCGACCCGAATCGGTTTCATCAGGTACAATTTGAGGAATTGCCAAGCGTTAGAGGCGAAGATAGGCAATTTCTTCAGGAATTTAACTGGTGCGGCACTGTTTTCGCTATCGATCGCCCGTAATCCCTCGTTATTGCCAACACAAATCTCTAGGCGATCATAAAATTCAGGACTATCCACATCGAGAACAATCGGGAAGACGCGGCCGGCGGTTTCATTGGTCTTCTCGATCACATACTTATCGTACTCGCGAGCGTCCAAACCGAGAATGGCGTAGAAACCAGAACGCTGAGTATCATTGAGATACATAGTAGCGAAGACCGAAAGCAGGAAGAAACGACACCAGAGACGAGCGCGCCAATCATTAAGAATATCAGGCTGCGCACGCATGATCGCATCAAAGAAGTCCCCGTGACGGTTTTCGTCTTGACACCAATTCTCAAAGAAGTTAAAAATCGGATAAACCCGATCTTCGGGATGTTGTTCGAGATGACGATAAATGGTGATATAGCGCCAATAACCGATTTTTTCGGAAAGATAGGTGGCGTAGAAGATAAATTTCGGTTTAAAGAAGGTGTAGTTACGGCTTTTGGTTAAAAATCCCAAGTCAAGGGAGAGGTTAAAATCCGATAAAGCCTTATTAAGGAACCCAGCGTGACGCGCTTCGTCCCGGGACATGAGGTTAAAGCATTCTGCGAGGAGGGGATTTCTGTTTTTTAAACGTCTGCCGAGTTCTTTGTAGAGAAGAAAGCCGGAAAATTCGGCCGTGCAGGATCTTTCCAGAAATTCCACGAATAAGCGGCGAGTTTCGCCATCAATATGCTCCCAAGAGCGATCGAATTCTTGATTGCGAACGAAGTGATGCCGGTTATAATCGGTACGGAATTCCTCTAAAATCGCTTTCAGTTCTTCCTCGTTAGCGGCGATCGACATTTCCGCCATCGCTTCAAAATCAGTGGTGTAGAAGCGGGGAGTGAGGATCGTTTCTTTAGCGGGAACTTTTATACCCGGACGGATTTCCTCGAATTCTGGTTTTTGGATCGTGCTGACCATAGGGATTATTGATTTTACTCTGGGATGATGATTGAGACGAGTAAAGGCTCTGAGATGATAATGACGAGCCGTGAAAAAACGGCTAGGATTCACTATAGCAAGCTCTCAGCCCTAGACTCTCTTCCTGTTCATTAAAAGTTACAACTCTTAATTAAGCTGTGTGAACAAACGCGGCTTTTTCGCTCCCAGTCTTGACAAATGTTCGGAGAGGTGGGGTGTGGGGTTTGTTCAGTGATCGGTAAACAGTCATCAGTAATCGGTGAACTGAGAAACCGTTTGTAAATTAATGTAAAAAGCTCGCCAAGTCAAGGTTTTGGCGATTTATAGAGCAAATGAACTAAAAACTCAGGATCTTTGTCAAGTAAGGACTTTGGCGATTTAAATACTTGTTTACAAACAGTTTCTCAAAGGGTAGTTTGTTGCAATGTCTTCATAATCCTATACGCAGATCGTCGTATTGTCTCTGAAATCGATTTTTGCGAATATTCAATTGGGTAGTGCACTTACGTAAAGGGCAGAGAAAAAGCGTAGTTCTGGAAGCCTGGCTGGGCAAAACCCCTAGAAATTGCCCTTATTCTCTATCCTTTAAGGAATAGGACTACCTTTAATTGAACGAAGTTTTTTCTGGAGAAATGACTATGGAAGGTCACAAGATTGTCTCATCAGAAACAAGCATGGAATATTCACAAGAGCAGCATAAAGAGACTTCCAGCGAAAATCAACTCCCGCCTCCTAAAGACGATATGGTGGCGGAGGATTTCAAAGGCATAACCGTTAGCGGTGAACTAGAAGCGGTAGCAGATTTTGACCCGTTGAGAGCGATGAAAGAATCTGGTGAATTACAGGAAGTACCTGTAACAGGAGCTCTCGATGCGCTGCCGGATGCTGGAGCGTTAGAATTTGGACTGTCGGAGACGGTCTGTGGTCGTGATGATCGCGTCCGCATTACACCAGCAACGAATATTCCCTGGCGTTGGATTTGCGAACTCATCATTACCTTCGCCGATGGCGTTCAAGCGAGGGGAACAGGTTGGTTCATCGGTCCGCGAACAGTGATGACGGCAGGGCACTGTGTTTATAGCCATTCCAATGGCGGTTGGGCGCGCTCAATTGAAGTCATCCCAGGGATGGACGGAGCCAGTCGTCCTTTCGGTTCCCAAGTCGGCACCTCGTTCCGCAGTGTATTAGGCTGGACAAGGGATCAAAATCAAGAGTACGACTACGGAGCTATTATTCTCCCAAATTGCCAGCTAGGCAATCGAGTTGGCTGGTTTGGTTTCGCTGTCTTGTCAGACAGTTCGTTGCAAGGTTTAACAGTCAACAACTCTGGCTATCCTGGTGACAAACCATTTGGAACCCAGTGGTTTAACGCGGGGGCGATTAGTACTGTCAGACCGAGGAAGATCTACTACATGATAGATACCTACGGCGGTCAAAGTGGCAGTCCTGTCTGGCGACTCCTCAATGGTGAACGCCATGCAGTAGGAGTTCATGCCTACGGCGGTTGTCCCAACAGTGCCACTCGGATTACGACAGAAGTATTCAATAATATGTTGGCATGGCGGAATATTCCTTGCTAAAGTCAATAGCCAATCGTTAAAAGTCGGCTGCTAAATAAATCACTGACAAAGAAAGGTAGGGGCGTAACGGTACCGTGCCTCTACCACAGCGGTTCTCGGTCTGATCTGGTACATGACTAAGCCTGATATCCTTGCTGTAAGCTAAACGGCGCTTAACCTGCATGATCCAACAGCTATAACCCTTTTGGAGTCTATATCGGTGATCCGAAGTAAAAGCCGTTTAGCTTACAAGGCTTCTACTATACTTCATTCGAGTGAAAACCGCTGTAACTGATACTCCTCGTAGTTACAATGAAAACAACACTGATGTAATTGTGGCTATGCAGCCTGTTTTTTTCTGGAGCCGACTGTTATGACAAGTTGCGATCCGAATCAATCTATCTCGTCACCGAATAATGCTGTTCAGGAATCTAGTGAGAGGGCAACTAAGGAGATAATAACTATCGAAGGCAAGATCTCTGAGGTCATGGAAACCTGGCCTCTGCAATTGGTGGTGACGACACCAAAGGGGAATTATTATGTTGGGCTTCTCCTAGAAACCAAAATTACTCAGCAGGGACAAACGGTTGATGCACAGAAATTGATGCTTGGCGTGGAGGTGAAGCTCCAGGGTTACTCTTCTGTTGTCAATCAATTCGCTCTAACTGCTCAAGTGATTGAGATCAAATAGCAAAATGAAGAAATTGAGGGCTTTCAGAAA
>NZ_JASJFE010000268.1:0-4431 GCF_030067735.1 Microcystis sp. M53598_WE2
AAGTTTGAGCGTAGCCTACTCTTTCTTGCTTTTCGTACCAAGCTTGTGTTCGTTCGTGGAGAGCTTTGTTGTAAACTAATCTTACACAGCCCAATGTGCGCCGCAATAGCGACTCTTGTGTTGGTGTGGGGTAAAATCGAAACGAATAGGCTTTTTCCATGCCTCACATTCTAGAATATATCGTCTAAATGCGCTAGTATTTAACGGTAAAGCCGCCGTAAAACGGCGGGGTTTCAGACCCAAATTTTCGATGAAATTACCCCGTCTTGCCACTTTAATCATTGGTCTGAGCTTTATTTTCGGATTAATGTTGTGGTTAGTCAACTCTATCTATCGTCTTTACATCCAGATCGCCTTTACCGCTCCTATCTTAGCTAATATTCTGCTTTTGCTCATTATCGGACTGCTGGGCTTGCTGATCTACGTTCTTCTGTATTACTTTTATCTGCTGCCCCAGCACCAAAAAAGTCGCCGCGGGTTACGTTCTTCCTCCCGTCCACCCCTAAAATTACCGGTAGAAAAAACCGAGGCCGCCGGGGAAACCTTAAAAGCTATCCGGCAACAAGTGGAGCAAATTCAAGATAAAGTAACCCAACAGGTTTTTATTAACCGTTCCCAAGAAATTGAGCGAAGTTTAGCCAGAAAAGAAGTTAAAATCATTGTTTTCGGCACAGGATCGGCGGGAAAAACCTCTCTAATTAACGCCCTCATTGGTCAAATGGTGGGCAATGTGGAGGCAACGATGGGAACCACGGAAAAAGGGGAAACCTATAGTTTAAAAATGAAAGGTGTGAATCGGGAAATTCAAATTACCGATACCCCCGGCATTCTCGAAATTGGTGCAGCCGGAGGTCAAAGGGAACAGTTAGCGCGACAATTAGCCACGGAAGCAGATTTACTTTTATTTGTCATTGATAACGATATTCGACAATCGGAATACGCCCCTTTATTGCGTTTAATTGATATTGGTAAACGTTCTCTCTTAGTCTTTAATAAAATCGATCTCTATAGCGATGAAGATCGAGACATTATTTTAAAACAATTACGAGAACGTCTTAAAGGAGTTGTCCTTTCAGCCGATATTATTGCCGTCGCCGCTAATCCCCAACCAGTACAGTTAACCGGTGGACAAATCATCACACCGGAACCAGATATTTTAGCTTTAATTAAACGTTTGGCTTCAGTTTTACGGGCCGAAGGGGAGGATTTAGTGGCAGATAATATCCTCTTACAATCCCAAAGATTAGGAGAAGAAGCTAGGAAAATTATTGATCGCCAACGTCGTCGCCAAGCTGATAAAATTATTGATCGCTATCAGTGGATCGGTGCGGGAGTGATTGCGGTGACTCCCTTACCAGTGTTCGATATGTTAGCAACGGCGGCGGTTAATGCTCAAATGGTCAGGGAAATTGGTCAAGTTTATGGCTGTGAAATTAACAGCGATCGAGGCAAGGAATTGGCTCTATCTTTGGGCAAAACTCTAGTTAGTTTGGGAGTAGTGAAAGGAGCAGTAGAATTATTAGCCAGAATCCTACAGTTAAATTTTACTACCTATATAGTCGGTAAGGCAATTCAAGGGGTCAGTGCCGCCTATTTAACCCGCATTGCCGGCAAAAGTTTTATTGAATATTTCCGTCAGGATCAAGACTGGGGTGACGGTGGTATGACGGAAGTGGTACAAAGACAATTTCAACTCAGTCGCAAGGAAGAATTTATTAAGTCTTTTGTGGCCGATGCGATCGGTAAAGTGGTACAACCTTTTCAGGATGATTGGCAGCAAGAAGAAGTTTTAGAAGCTAGTTGCGAGGATGATTGGTAAAGATCGAACCTTGAAGCAATAGGCAAAATTGTATAGTAATTGTTACAATCGTTTTGGGGTTCCACAAGGGCAAAAAAAAGATGCGACAGCAAGTTATCGACTGGTTAAAAGAAAACGTCAACGAACACCGTCTGCGACATATTCTCGGTGTGGAGACCATGTGTATTGATTTAGCTCGTCATCACGATCTCGATCCCGTCCAAGCAGGGCAAGCGGGATTACTACACGATCTAGCCAAATTTTTCAAGCCCAAAAAACTGCTAAAAATGGCGGAATCGGCGGGAATAGACGTGGATAATATCTGTTTATCCCATCCCCACTTACTCCACGCCGATGTCAGTGCAGTTGTCGCCCAAAAAGAATTTAACATTACCGATGAGGAAATTCTCGAAGCGATTCGCAATCATACCCTCGGTAAACCCAATATGAGCGATCTTAGCTGTATAGTCTTTATTGCCGATGCCTTGGAACCCAATCGCGGCGATACACCCGAATTAAACGCCCTACGACAACTCAGCTATCAAAATCTCCATAAAAGCGTTCAACAAACCTGTGATTATTCCCTAAAATATCTTTTAAGTAGCCATTGTCCCATTCATCCCCGCACCGTGCTAACGCGCAACTGGGCGTTACAAATTGTTAAAGAACAACCAACAGAAACTAAAACCATTGATTAACATAATCTCAAGACTCGCTTAAAACCACCTCAGCCAAAGGATAACCACAACCTGAATGACCAATCCCACTGGAATTATTACCTCCGTCGCCGAAAATCTCAAGACCGAAAAATTTCTAGAGACAATTGTCACCGCTGCCGAGGACAAGAAAGCGGGGGACATCGCCATCCTGAAAGTCGCCGATATCTGTTATTTAACCGATTATTTTCTGATTATTACCGGCTATTCTACCACCCAAGTGCGAGCGATCGAGGATGCGATCGAAGCCGCTATGGAACTAGAATGGCAACAGTCTCCCCGACAAGTGGAAGGAAAAAGCGAAGGTAGCTGGATCCTGATGGATTATGGCGATATCATTGTCCATATCTTTTTACCAAAAGAGCGAGAATTTTATAATTTAGAAGCATTTTGGGGTCATGCCCAACGGATTCCTCTACCTAGCGACCATTTAGAGGAGTAGAATCCATGAAATCCTCCCTTGATTTCTGTCCCGTCCCGGAAGAACAGCAACCGGTTAACGAGTACGAACAATTAAAAGAATCTTGGTTTTTCCGTTGGGCGACGCTAGATGTAGCCTCTTATACAAAAAAAATTGTCTGGTTATGGTTGTGGACATGGTTAATTGTCGGACCGATTGCCGCCGCTAGTTTTCCCCTCAAAAAAGCCCCTTTTCTCTTCTTCTGTGCGGGGATTTTTGGCTCGACAATTTTGGTAGGATTGGTGTTATTGCGCTTGTATCTGGGCTGGATCTACGTCTATGATCGCTTGCAATCGGAGAAAGTATTTTATGAAGAGTCGGGCTGGTACGATGGCCAAATCTGGACAAAAACCGCCGCCATTTTAACCCGCGATCGTTTAATCGTCTCCTATCAAATCCAGCCCATTCTCCAGCGTTTACAAAAAACCGCCCTGATTCTAGGGGCAATTGTCGCTATCAGTGGTCTTTTTTGGCTATTTTTCACTCACTAACCGCAACCAATCACCAATCTGAATGAATAGGGTAAAACGTTCACCAACCCACCGCTTAGAAATTCATCTCCTCCGGGAAGGTATTATTGAATCGGTTCATAATGTCGAGGCCGCTATTTGCGATGACCGCGGCCGGGTATTATCCACCGCCGGCAGCGCCGAAACTAGCGCCTTTATTCGTTCGGCCCTGAAACCTTTTCAAGCACTGGCTGTCATCAGTACCGCCACCCTCGAACGCTACGATCTCAACGATAAGGATCTAGCCATTATCTGTAGTTCTCACCAAGGCACGGTGGAACACGCCCGTCAAGTCTTTAATATTCTCTGGCGCGCCGATATCGATCCTAATGCCCTGCAATGTCCTCTCCCGGAAGGTAAACCCAGTCGCCTCCAGTACAATTGTTCTGGTAAACACGCCGGGATGTTAGCGGTGTGTCAACAGCGTGGCTGGCCGTTAAATAGCTATCTGCGGCGTTCTAGTCCGATACAGAAGCTAATTTTAAGCAAAATTGCCGAATTATTGGGGATGCCGGGGGATGAATTAATCAGCGCCCACGATGACTGCGGTGCGCCCACCTATTCAATGCAGTTGGGGCAAATGGCCCATCTCTACGCCCAGTTAGCCTCTGGCAACCGTTTAGACTTAGAAAGAATCGTCCGGGCGATGACCTATCATCCCCGCATGGTAGCAGGAGAAGGGGCTTTTGATACGGAATTAATGCGGGCTAGTCAGGGGGAAATCGTCAGTAAAGCCGGGGCCGAAGGTATTCAATGTATTGGGCGCGTCGGTGAAGGTTTAGGATTAGCAATTAAAGCTTTAGATGGTTCCAAACGGGCTAAATATGCCGCCGCTTTGCAAATTCTTAAACAGTTAGGCTGGATTACTCCCAATGTGGCCGAATCTCTCTCGGAAAAATTCCTCAAAATCGGCAGTTATACCCGCTTGGAAGTGGTGGGAGAAATGGC
>NZ_JASJFE010000074.1:0-7284 GCF_030067735.1 Microcystis sp. M53598_WE2
AGCAGAAATGTTGAGACCACACTAAAAACAATACCTAAAGCAGTCATACCTTGAAATAGTGGTTGACGATTTTCTACTTCTATTCCCGCGTTGAGCAAATCACTACCAACTAATAAAAACAAGCTGATATAGAAGCACAAAGTTGTAATGGTTTTCTTTAAAAAATTGCTTTTTCTTTTTGATAATGTATAATTGGTGGGTGGGTAGTCAAAGTTAGCCATTAAACAAATCCCCTGAGTTGCTATGTTTTTGGAAAAAATGTCCCAAACTAATTCTTGCTCAAAACCATTTAAATTGCCGTAGATTTGATGCCCAATTTTTGGCGTACCCAGATAGCACTGATAACATTGCCCACAATCATCGAGATTGCGGTGGCAGTGGCTGCACCATTCACCCCCCACTTCGGTATTAGTAGCCAATTAAGACAGACATTTAACAAAGCGGCAAATGCCACAGTTGCTGCACTAAATTTAGCATGGCGGGTCATATTTAGCAATAGACCCACGGAACCAGTCAGAGCGTTAACCAGATAGCCAATACTCAAAATTATCAAAGCTGTTTGTCCCTGTATAAACTCAGCACCAAAAAGCTGTAAGATCGAGTATCTCAATGCAATCAACCCCAAAGTCATGACTAGAGCAAACAAGCTGATTAAACGAGTGCTATGAGTAACCAGCCTTTGCAGTTGTTCCCGCTTTCCCTCTGCATACAGTGTAGCAAAAGTTGGCGAAAGGACGTTATTCAATATTCCCAGGGCAAAAACAATCAGAGAAGTGACTCGACTGACTACTGCGTAAACTCCCACCGCACCCGCACCCTTGAAGGCACCGAGCATCAATATATCGATACGAGAGTTAATCACCGCTAGTCCTCCTAGCAAAATAAACGGTAAGCCGTCCTTCAGCCAAGTCAGAATTTTGTATTCAGGTTTAGCCTGTTTAACCTCTTGGGGAAGCACTCTGGCTAATAGTACCACACCAACGACAAAAGTAATGCCAAGAGATATCAATTTTAAGCCCATCACCCAGACGGTGATATTTTCTTGATTTCTAAGAAACCAGTAGCTAGAAATCGTCAGGATAATAAAAACTAAGGGAGCTAGTAGATTTTCTGGCATTTGCCCTAAAACCACCCTGTGTAAACCCTTCATCGTCGCTAGTCTCAAGCTAGTTAAAGAGACAATTGGTAAGGAAATCATCGCTACACACAGAGATGGTAATAAGTCCGGCTCCCTGACTTGTCCCCAGTTCAGAATAATAGCAATAGCAACTAATGCCATTAGGCTAGAAACTATGAAGACAATTGCATTTGCCCATTGTAATAGACCACGCATTAATCCCCAAGCTGACTGACTACTATAGATAGCCACTTCTCTGACTAATAAGTTATTAAAGCCTAGAGTCGCAGGAATGCCCAGCAAAGCCGGCCAAGTCATTGCATAAGTATAAACCCCAAAGCCATTTTTACCGAGCCAGCGAGCTAGAATAATACTGGTCAGAAAACTAAGGGTCATGAAAGCAACTCTTAAACCAAGAGAACCCGTCGCATCTCGAATTAAACGTTCTTTCAGTTTTAAGGGAGTTTTCTTCATCTTTTTCTTTGCTCCAGAGATGCTACTAAGTCCATCGTGAATAAACTTTTCTGATTTCTTCCTCCGTGTAAAAATGATTAAAGTATTTAGAACTGCACATCTCCTCTACATAAGATAGTGGTAATTTGAGATTTTGCTTAAATTCTTTATACATATCTCGATAATTTTTATCTTCTCCCACGTTCGTCCTTACTAACTTAAATTCTTTTAAACCCAGAAATTCGGCGATTGCTTTTTCCTTTACACTGTCAGAGGTTTCTAGTTTGAGGATCAATAAATCCACATTATCTTTGTTAATTCTTAAATATCCCTGCTCTTTCGGAAAAGGATATTCATAAACATCTATCCCTAAAAATGGCTTGAAGTGATTATCGAACCAGTCTAGGGGAGTTGAATGAGGGAAAAAATTGATAAATATATCCCTTAGCTCTTGGGGAGTAAAATTGGATTGTTCATATTTTTTCCCTGTTTCTCTTTCAAAGTTCTGAAAAAAAGCTGCAACATTTCTACCTATTGGTTCCCTAGTTAAAGAAATAATTTTTACTTGTTTTTTCGGGGCAATTATTTTGTTATATAAAAATTTACCCTGTCTGACTTGCTTTTCTCTGCCCAGCTTTAATTCTAAAATTTCGTAAACATTAGGATTGTAAAAGCTTCTATTATCAGCATTTTTGAGTAAAAAATGAACACGAAACAATGGCAAAATTGCTTTTTTTTCTAAGGATTTCATCACCGAGATAGAAACCACTTTGCCCATTTGATAGATTATAATAGGTGTTTGATTCGTTGCATAAAGTTTGAGTCGTAACTCTATATCTTTTAGAATAATCTTCAGCAGATAAGTCAGGTTATCAAGAAATTTAGACATTTGGTTTTTGCCTGTAGTTTAATTTTTTTACTCTACACCAGCGATACAGACGCTGAGTTCTCAATGAAGATAATCTATTTCAGCATCAATGTCAACCCAGGGTGGTAATTTTGGTAATTCTCAAGATAGTTGCTCAACTATCTCACTTACATTGAGTACACTAAGCAAACAAACAGCTTTTACTGATTTTAAAGCTGTTTTTAGCCATTAATAAACTATTTTTTCGGCTTTATCCGTTAATTCTCTCTCCTTGTCCCAATTTTCCCCCTTTGCCCCGAAAAAACTCTTGGTCAACTAACCGCCTAATTATCTATTCCTGAGTGTAGAATGGCTACCTATGGATGTTCTGATTGGTCGGGGGGATTATCAGCAAGCTTGACCATAAGACGAGGCGGGACAAAAATTAGCAGTTCTGGAAAAACTAGAGTTATCATCGTAGCACGGTGTTATGATTGAGCGGTGATTGATCTAGCCAGATTGCTACCGCAAAATCTTTTAAACCGCATCCACAGGGAAAACCGTAGTTTGGTTTTTTCGGCTATGATCTTTGCATAGCAATACTTTTAAGGGTTAATGGCCTGCCAGTGAGATTCCAGTTCTCTAGCTGGTTGCGGTTTATATCCTTTAAAAGTGTCCCGAAGTCAATTTCAGCTTTAGATGTCATATTCCTTACTCTATAAGGGTTGGGGGCTATTTTAAATAGATACCATGTTTGGACAAATTCCCAAATTATTCTCAAGCTATACTGGCATACTAGATGCGGTTTAATAGAGTTATCCCTTGACTATTTGATTAATGATGAACAACCAACAAAACGGGGCTTTGAAAACCCAAAGCCAAGGAAATCTACCAGTTTTTGCCCAACCAGCTTTTATCCCCTCCCTGACGCAGGAAGAAGAGGAACTCAACCTGCGTCAAGTCCTTTCTGTCGTCAAGCATCGCTGGTGGATAATCGCTGGCATCACCCTAGGAGTAACAGGTGCGATCGCTGCTTGGACTTTCTTAAAAACCCCTATCTATCAAGGTAGATTCCTGCTGCTCATCGGTCAACCGATTGAGGAAAATAAAAATTCTCTCAAACTGGCAGCCCAAGATATCCTGCCTCAGTTGGGTGGAGAGAACATCGATTATGAAACCCAAATCGCTGTCCTGAAAAGTCCTCAACTCCTTAACCCCATCCTTAGTAAAATAACTCCTCAATATCCCGACTTTACCTACAGTGATTTAATTAGTAAAACTGGCAAATCTGATCTCAAAATTAGTCAATTAGAAGATACGAAAGTTTTAGAGATCGTTTACGAAAATGCAGAACCAGAAAAAATTAAGCTGGTTTTAGATAATTTAGCCCGTCATTACCTAAACTATAGTTCCCAGGAACGCAAGACCGAAATTAATCAAGGCTTGGATTTTGTTAACGCTCAATTGCCCGTGCTGCAGGAACGAGTTAATTCTCTACAAAAACAAATGCAGCAATTCCGGCAGCAATACAATTTCCTGGATCCCGACAAGGAAGCCACTCGTTTATCGCAACAGTTAACCAGCATCGAGCAGGAGTACAGAGTCGCCCAAGTTGCCCTTAACGAAATTAACTCTCGCTATCAAGCTTTACAGCAACAGGTGGGATTGGCCCCTAATCAAGCAATTATCGCCACTTATCTCAGTGAATCTCCCGGTTATCAAGATTTGCTCAAGCAGTTGCAAGAAGTGGAAGTGGAATTGGCGAAACAATCGGCAGTTTTTGCCAAGGATAGCCCGATAATCGCCACCCTAGAGGAAAAACGGGCTAATTTACTGCCCCTACTGCAAAACGAAGCCCAGAGAACCCTAGGGGAAAAACTGCCCCAGACAGTGGGTAATTCCCCGGCTTTGGTATCACGAAGCGCTTTGCGGGTAGAATTAACCCAGCAATTGGTAGAAGCCGCTAACAGTCGCCAAACCCTAGAAATTAAGGTAAAATCCCTTGCCCAAGCCCTCGAACAGCAGAAAGCCTCGGTCAAAAATCTGGCGGTTTTAGCCCGTCGTTATACGGATTTGCAGCGAGAATTGGAAATTGCCACCACCAGTCTCGGCCGTTTTCTGGAGGAACAACAAAAACTCCAACTCAAGGTGGCACAACAAGTGGTGCCTTGGCAACTAATTTCCCCTCCAGAAGTAGAGGAAGATTTCGTTTCTCCTAAACCCGTGCGAAATCTCGCTTTAGGGGTTATTGGTGGCCTGTTACTAGGCCTAGGGGCAGCCTTTTTAGCTGAAAGATTAGATCCCGTTCATCATAGTGCAGATGAACTAAAAGAAGATACCAAACTGCCCCTTTTAGGCGCAATTCCCTGGCAAAAAGACCTCGATAAGATCGAAAAAGTGATCACCGCCGCCCTACCCCAGTTAACAGTCGCTGGTCAACAACTTACTATCCCTAATACCACTGCGAAATCAGCCAACGAAAACCCCTACTACTATAATTTCTCCCCCTTCTCGGAGGCTTTCCACACTCTTAACACCAATATTCGCCTCCTCGGTTCCGATTCCCCCCTCAAGTCCCTCGTGATTAGTTCTGTATCACCAGGAGATGGTAAAACTACTACGGCAATAAATATCGCTAAGGCTGCCGCTCGTATGGGACAAAAAGTCTTACTGGTGGATGCCGACCTGCGACGACCCCAGATTCACCTGCGACTTAATCTCGATAACGGCCACGGCCTTAGTAATGTCCTCGCCGAGGGTCTCGATTGGAACGAGGCGATTCAATCCCTACCCCGCCACGAGAATTTATCGATTCTTACCGCCGGTTCAATTCCCCCAGATCCAACCCGCTTGCTTTCTTCCCAGAGAATGCAGGAGATGATCTCGCAATTACAGCAAGACCACGCCTTCGATCTAATTATCTACGATCTACCACCGATCGCCGCCTTTGCCGATGCCAAAATTCTCGCCGCCATGGCCACTGGCCTAATTCTCGTCACCAAACTGGGCAAAACCGACCGCTTTGTGCTGAAAAATCTGCTCGAAGACCTGAGATTATCCCACATTTCCGTGTTAGGTTTAGTGGCTAATAATGTTAGTCGGAAAGACCACAATTATCGTTACTATGGCCATTACTACGGCAAAAGATAATTAAATCCCATCTTGCTTACTATTTATCGGTTAAGTAGGTAGGTGTTAAAAATTTTCAGGCACCCCCCTTATCAAGGGGGGATTAAGGGGGGATCCCCCCTTATCAAGGGGGGATTAAGGGGGGATCAGAGGCAAAATCTATCTTCTATTTAATTATAACCACTTACTTATCAACTTTTAATTGATGTTAAATGCGGGTTTTAATTTGGTATCGCAATGATCTGCGGGTTCACGATCACGAGGCAATTTATCAAGCTGTTCAAGAACAATTCGAGATAATTCCCTTCTATTGTTTTGATGAGCGTCAATTTGGTTTTACTTCCTACGGGTTTCCAAAAACTGGCAAGTTCCGGGCTAAATTTTTATTAGAAAGCGTAGCAGATTTGCGACAATCTCTGGAAAGTTTAGGCGGTAATTTAATTATCCGACGGGGAAAACCAGAAGACATTATCCCACAATTAGTTCAAGAATTGCAGATAGCCAAGGTTTATTATCATCAAGAGGTAACAGCAGAGGAATTAGCGGTAGAAAAAGCGGTAAATAAGGCTTTATCCGGGGTTCCTGTGCAGATAAAAACTTTTTGGACAGCCACTTTATACCATCCTGATGACTTACCTTTTACCCTTAATCAATTACCAGAATTATTTACTAATTTTCGTAAACAAGTAGAACGTCATTGGCAAATAAGAGCAACTTATCCCACGCCGAAAAAGTTGACAAAATTGCCTAAAATAGAGTTGGGAAACCTTCCCAGTTTAAACGATTTAGGCTTAACAGAATCAATTCTAGACCGGGGAGGTGTTTTGTCGTTTCAAGGGGGTGAAATGGCAGGAAAATCAAGGGTTAAAGAATATATTTGGGATAGTGATTCCTTAAAAACCTATAAGGAAACCCGCAATGAAATGTTAGGGAATAATTATTCCTCAAAATTCTCAGCTTGGTTAAGTTTTGGCTGTCTTTCCCCCCGTTATATCTACGAGGAAGTACAAAAGTATGAGCAAACGAGAGTAAAAAATGACTCTACCTATTGGCTGATTTTTGAATTATTATGGCGAGATTTTTTCCGATTTATGTGCCGTAAACACGGGAATAAAATCTTCTATAAATCTGGTTTGCAAGAACTTTATTTACCTTGGCTAGAAGATTGGGAAAGATTTAATCTCTGGTGTGAGGGAAAAACCGGTTATCCCCTTGTAGATGCTAATATGAGAGAATTAGCCGCTACAGGATTTATGTCGAATCGTGGCCGGCAAAATGTCGCTAGTTTTCTGAGCAAAAATCTCGGTATTGATTGGTGTATGGGAGCAGAATGGTTCGAGTCGTTATTAATTGATTACGATGTCTGTAGTAATTGGGGTAATTGGAATTACACTGCTGGTGTCGGCAATGACGCGCGAGGATTTCGTTATTTTAATATCCCTAAACAGTCGAAAGATTATGATCCCAAAGGTGATTATTTACGTCACTGGTTGCCCGAATTAGCCCTAATAAAAGGCGATAAAATTCACGAACCTTATAAATTATCTCCAGAGGAACAAAAGCGTTATGGTGTGATTTTAGGGGTTAATTATCCTCGTCCCATTGTCGATTTTTTTCAATCCATCAAACACAACGAAAAAATTTATCTTCAGCATTTCAGTGAACAGTAATCAGTAATCAGTGGACTTCTACCTAATATTATCTCAAGACTAAAATTTTGTCTAGACAAGCAACTTAC
>NZ_JASJFE010000771.1:0-3243 GCF_030067735.1 Microcystis sp. M53598_WE2
CGGGGATCGGGGGCAAAATTCAGGTACTTTTTCCCTGAAAATTAGGCAACTGACTACCTCAAAATCGGTAAAACCCCACACCCCACACCCCACACCCCACACCCTGCCCCCAGGAAAAGCTTTTTCAGCAAACCCTAAATAAATATTTTTCTTTTCTGTCTCCCCTTTTGGATTAGACTGGTAATTGAGAATAATTAGCATTTATTTCAGCGATCGCAAGTCTTAGACAGTTTCAAAACCGTTGACTGAGACTGACAGTAGTGCAGTTATCACCCTTTGGCTAATTCAGTAAACTCGATGAGCTATTAAGGAATTATTGTCACT
The DNA here is from genome assembly GCF_030067735.1 of Microcystis sp. M53598_WE2. Lineage (NCBI taxonomy): Bacteria > Bacillati > Cyanobacteriota > Cyanophyceae > Chroococcales > Microcystaceae > Microcystis > Microcystis sp. M53598_WE2. The sequence continues at coordinate 325 of NZ_JASJFE010000771.1, forward strand.
CTTGAATGAAAGACCTTCTTTGCCTTTGGAGATAAGAAAAGCATGGACGATAAAATTAGACCTAATGAAGCAGAAAAACCAGAAAAATCGCCAAATAAAGCCCAATTTTCTCCTTGGGGCGGTACAGAGGCAGCAGCAGAACGTACTAGCTCCATGGATACTGATCTAACGGCCACCTATCCCCTCGCACAAGTGGAAATGGGAAAAACCGTCTGGTTAGTGGGATTTCAGGGGACAGGAGGAATCAATCGACTCCTAGGTATGGGATTAAACCCCGGCATTCAATTACAGGTAATTAGCTCCCAACCGAGGGGATCAGTTTTAATTGCCATTCAAGACAATCGTATCGGTATCGGGGCGGAAATGGCCGAAAAAATCCTCGTTAGTGACAGTCAACCGAAAAAACTGGAACCCAAAAAAGACCTACCTGAAGTAAGAACATTTCTGCGGGAGATACCCATAGGAAAAGCGGGTAAAGTTGTCGGTTATGACCGAGCATTGCGCGGATACAAAGGAAAATTGTTATCAATGGGATTAACTCCGGGGACAGAGTTTACCGTTATTCGCGTCGCACCTTTGGGGGATCCCGTCGAGATTCAAGTGCGGGGATTTCATCTCAGTCTGCGAAAACAGGAGGCAGACACTTTAATCGTCGAAGAAATAGACCCAAAAAGCTAAATTTAATCATCTAAGCCTATTCGTCACTCAATATCCTAAATTATGGTCAAACCGATTATCGCCTTAATTGGCAATCCTAACTGTGGCAAAACTACCCTTTTTAATGCTCTCACGGGGGCCAATCAACGGACCGGCAACTGGCCAGGAGTAACAGTCGATCGCAAAGAGGGACAATTTCAAGTTAACGGGGAAGATATCACCCTTGTGGATTTACCCGGAGTCTATTCCCTCGATGTAGAAGAAGGGGAGACGGGAATGGATGAATTAGTCGCTAGGGACTATCTGCTGTCAGGAGAAGCGGATTTAGTGATTAATATCGTCGATGCTGCCAATTTAGAGCGCAATCTCTACCTTACTACCCAAATCATGGAGATGCGTTTACCGATGTTGATTGCCCTGAATATGATGGATGTGGCCAAAACTAGGGGTATTGTGGTTAATCCGCAACTCTTAAGCGTTCGCATGGATGCAATTGTCGTGGCGATTAGTGCGGTTAAAGGGGAAGGAATCGGAGAATTAAAGCAAAAAATTGGGGAATTAGTCAGTAATATTAACCATACTGCCGCTTATGTGGCTTATCCTGCGGTAATTGAGGAAGCTCTTAACGAGATTGTTGCCTACATTAACGACCATAGCAGTAAAAGGATCGTCGAGCCAAGATGGACTGCTTTAAATCTACTGCAATACGAGGATCGCATCGCCCCAGAATTGCGCTCCCAGGAACTATTAAGCATTATCGTCAAGCATAGACGACAAATACACCAAGTTTTAGGGGAAGACCTTGATATTTTAATTGCTGATACTCGTTATGGCTTTATTCAACAAGTTACCCAGGGAGCCACTCAACGGACTGGACAGATAAATGATACTATGTCTGATCGCCTCGATCGGATTGTTCTTGATCGCTGGTTAGGAATTCCGATATTTTTGGGCGTAATGTACCTAATGTTCTTGTTTACCATCAATGTTAGTGCTGCCTTTATCGATTTCTTCGATTTAACTGCCCAGACTATCTTTGTCGATGGTTTGGCCCAAGTTTTACAAAAAATCCCTACCCCGGGTTGGCTAATTGCTCTGCTCGCTGATGGAGCGGGGGGAGGTGTGCAAACCGTCGCCACTTTTATCCCCGTAATTGGCTTTATGTTCCTCTTTTTGTCAATTTTAGAGGATTCCGGCTATATGGCCCGGGCAGCCTTCGTCATGGACCGATTGATGCGTTTGGTGGGATTGCCGGGTAAATCCTTTGTCCCCATGCTAGTGGGATTTGGTTGCAATGTGCCGGCAATTATGGCCACCAGAACCCTAGAAAATTCTCGCGATCGTTTAATGACGATTATGATGAACCCTTTTATGTCCTGTGGGGCCAGATTACCTGTTTATGCCCTATTTGCGGCGGCTTTTTTCCCCATAGGTGGTCAAAACATCGTTTTTGGTCTTTATATCTTAGGAATTCTCGCCGCTATTTTGACGGGATTGGTGATGAAAAAAACCCTACTCAAGGGAGAAGTCAGTCACTTTATTATGGAATTGCCCCCCTATCATCTACCGCGTCTGAAAGGGGTTTTAATTCGCACTTGGGAACGTCTGCAAGCGTTTTTATGGAAAGCTGGACGAGTTATCGTTTTAATGGTGATGATTTTGGGATTACTCAACTCCGTCAGTTTTGATGGTTCTTTTGGTAATCAAGACAGCGAGCGCTCGGTTTTAAGTGCTACCAGTAAAGCTGTAACTCCTATTTTCTCACCCATGGGACTAGAACCGGAAAATTGGCCGGCAACGGTGGGAATTTTTACGGGAGTTTTTGCCAAAGAAGCAATGGTAGGCACATTAAACTCAATTTACAGCCAACTAGCAGGGGAAGATAACCCTAATAAGGGGGCAGCACAGGTAAAATTCGACTTTTGGGGGCAAATTCAGCGAGCTATTGCCACTATTCCCGCCAATTTAGCGCAATTACCCAATCAATTACTTGATCCCTTGGGTTTAAATATTGGTGATCTGCAAGATCAAAAAACGGCTGCCGAGAAGCAAGAGGTAGATTTAGGAATCTTTGGGGCGATGGTGAAAAGATTTGATGGTCAAGCGGGTGCTTTTGCCTATCTGTTGTTTGTTCTGCTCTATTTTCCCTGTGTTTCGGCCACATCGGCCGTATATCGCGAAACTAATGCCGGTTGGACTGTTTTTATTGCTCTCTGGACCACAGGAATGGCCTATATTGTTGCCACTTCCTTCTATCAAATC
>NZ_JASJFE010000414.1:0-2094 GCF_030067735.1 Microcystis sp. M53598_WE2
CTGCCATAATTAACCAACTGAGCAAATGGGCATAATACCAAAAGTGATTTAATTCCCCTTCCGGTAGCCATTTGGAATCCATCATCCGACCACTATACAAGGCAAAAGTTAGGGCAAAAAGAGTCAAAGTATTGACTAAACGATGGAGACTATACCACCAAATCGGCTTACCAAATTGGGTTAATTTGTTAAGAGAATCACTTTGAATTAATCTTTTGTTGCCCCGACGAAAAGCATAGATAGCAAAAACGGGAAAAATAATCAGAGTATAGAGGCCAAAAGTGCCATGAATACTTTCAATTTCTTGATATTCTGGTAAGGGCAGTTTTAACCAACGACCGTCAAAAGTATCATAGGTCCAATAGGCCGTAACCATGGCGGCAATGAGGGCAATTCCCGTGAATCCGTGCAGAATTCGCAGTAAAAGAGGTTGATAAGGTTGATTAGTTTTCATGAACTCGATCGATACAATGGGGTATGTAAACTTGCCCAGATACTATGTTAACTAATCCTTGGCTCGTCGCTGTTCTTCTCAATACCGTCCTCCTCGGAATCGCCTGGATTGCCCCAAAAAAGCTCTTAACTCGGATGGGTTATCTCCATGCTTGGGTTTTAGGGGTAATTGTCTGGGGAAGCTTGGGATGGCGCGGTTATCTAATTGTTTTATTCTATTTCCTCGTCGGTTCTACTGTCACCCGCATCGGTTTAGCGCGCAAGGAAGCGGAGGGAATTGCCGAAAAAAGAGCGGGGGTGCGCGGTCCTGAAAATGTCTGGGGTTCCGCTTTAGCGGGGGCAATTTGCGCTATCCTAAGTCTTTTTGCCGCTTCTCCCTGGGATTACCTCTTAATACTCGCTTATGTGGCTAGTTTTAGCACCAAATTAGCCGATACTACTGCCAGTGAGGTGGGCAAAGCTTATGGTAAAACTACTTATCTAATCACTAATTTTAAATCCGTCCCCCGGGGAACAGAAGGGGCTGTTAGTTTAGAGGGAACGCTCGCCGGTTTGCTGGCAGCCACGGCGATTTCCCTGTTAGCATGGGGTATCGGTGCGATCGATCTTCTTGGTGTGTTATGGTGCGTAATTGCGGCATTTATCGCCACCAATATCGAAAGTCTCATCGGTGCTACTCTACAAACTCGCTTTCTGTGGTTAACTAATGAATTGGTCAATGTGATCAATACGGTTATCGGTGCGATCGTAGCTATACTGTTAAGCTTGCTCTGGTCTTTCAGCTAAAGTTAAGTGACTAAAAAAATTTTTCAGAGAATATCTATGCTAAAGTGGCGTTTTTGTGCATTGTCCCTGCTGTTACTGCTAATTACTGCCTGTGGGACGGAAAATCAACCGAATTCTAGTTCTAACACTGCAAATAGTCCCAGTGCTGACCGCTTGCAAACGGTGAAAAATCGCGGTAAGTTAATTTGTGGCATTAACGGAGAAGTGCCGGGGTTTAGCTTTGTTAATGAAAAAGGCGAATATTCGGGCTTAGATGTGCAAATTTGCCGAGCTATTGCGGCTGCTCTCTTTGATGATCCCTCCAAAGTCGAATATCGTAAACTTAGCCCCCAAGAGAGATTTACTGCCGTACAGACGGGAGAAGTGGATATCCTCAGTCGCAACACCACCTGGACGATTAACCGGGATACCGCTCTGGGGATGGAGTTTATCACCCCGGTTTTCTATGATGGTCAAGGAATTATGGCCACGAAAGCCAGTAATGTTAAGAAATTAGAAGATTTGAGCGGAAAGTCCATTTGTGTGCTATCGGGAACCACCACAGAACAAAATCTGGCCGATGCCATGGCAAAAGCGGCAGTGCAAGGTTATAAACCGATCGTTTCCGATGATGTGGAGGCCTTATATACAGCTTATCAGGCGGGGCGTTGTCAGGCTGTCACTTCCGATCGCTCCCAATTGGTGGCCCGGCGCTCGGTTTTTCCCCGACCGCAGGATCATCAATTATTAGAAGTGGTAATATCTAAGGAACCCTTGGCCCCGGCCGTGGCCGATGGTGATCCCGCTTGGTCGAATGCCGTCCGCTCGATCGTTTTTAGTTTAATTCAAGGGGAAGAATTCGGGATTAACTCCCAA
>NZ_JASJFE010000241.1:0-4095 GCF_030067735.1 Microcystis sp. M53598_WE2
ACGTTCATCTTATATTTAATTCCACCCACCTACTTAATGTTGGCGGCAAGAATCAGGTTTTCTGTTGGTCTTGCGGTTAGATGACCCAAAATACTGGTTTCAATATAGAGGGTTTCGCTCACGGCAATAAGAGAAAATCTATCCCACGTCTATCCTACTGCATTTAATCTTGGTTTTGAGGGAATTGGGTAACAGCCGTCAACCCAAGCTACAAGATCAGCGTACTGCTACGCAGTGCCTTCGGCATCGCACTACCTCCGCCAAAAGATGAAGCGGCATAACGGTAAAGTGCAGCGGCGGCAGATCCCCTCGAACTCAACACAAGCGGCTTTCGCCCGTCCGCTGCCACGCAGTGTTAGCTGGCTGGCAAGAGCAACCAACCTATCCCGAAACAGGAGCTTTGGGGCTAACTGCAAACTCTAGCTGTGAACGGTAGAAGCAGACATCAAACTCCATAAAGAAGTTCACCTGCCCCAAGATAAGCGGCACGTTGGTAGCTTGTGTCCAGGCAAATACCAGTTGCACGGGATCAAATTGCCCAACGACCGCTTGAGCAAGTACGACACGCGCCTCATATTGAGCCAAATTTCCTGTCAAACTCAGTGCTGTTGTTTGCCGATCCCATTCGTACCCAAGCTCGACTCCTACTGAATATGGTAGTACGTTTACACTTGCTCCAGTGTCCAATAGACCGGATGCTGTGACAGAAGCTTGTCTGTAAAACAGAGTAAAAGGCAAATGCGGACGAAAACTGGCTTCACCTAATGCCGCGTCACCAGAAACAAATGGATATCGCTCAGCGTTACCCATGGTCTTGAGCTTTGGTAGCCTGTAGCACTTTTAACATCGTATCTGCTGCCTCAACCGCATCATAGGGCGACCACACTGGGTAAGCCTGACCCTGTTTAATCAAATCTGTCTCCTGTTGGGCTAGTTCTGAAATCAGGAGCTGCATGATATAAAACTTATCTGAACGACCCAGTTCTCTCAATGCCGAGATTAATTCTGATGAAACCATATAAAATGAAATGCTCTTGTCAAGCTAGGTTTACCCTTTTATTCTAATCGCCCCAACCCGATGCAGTGACGTGCTCGCTGAGCATACACGATACAATATCAGCGATCGCACCGTTAAGTCTCTCATTCTAATTTTGTCTTCTTCAATAACTGTAAAGTGTCCATACCAGTCATCCCGCAATGAGATAACCTTGGCAACTTTCTCAGCGACTACAGATCCAGAAGGTACTCTTATTCTAAACAAAATAATACCAACGCTGGCCGGCAACCTTGAACGAAAGGCGAGTTCTCCAAAATCTTGATCAAATGTCAAGAGAATACGATTTTCTGCCTGGGCGCGACTTAAAACTTCCCGGTCCGAGATTCCGGGGGATTCCACCCTAATCCACAGGACATCATGGACCTTTTGTCGTAGGGCTTCAACCGCATCAAGGGGGAAATTTTCGTTCGCTAGAAAACGCATCAGTTAAGCAGGAATAGCATAGACTTTCTCAGATTTGAGCATTACACTAGCATAGCTAAGACAAGCTTGAATATCTTCTACTGTAATACCTGGGTAGTTTCGCAGAATTTCATCAATACTCCAACCTTGGGCGAGAAGATCGATGATAAATTCAACCGCAATCCTTGTTCCTTTAATGATAGGTTTTCCCACCAAAATATCGGGATTTAGTGTAATTCGAGTTTCCCAGTCCATAGCTACATCATTGAAAGTGTTTTCAAAAAGGTAAAGGCTGCATGGGACGCACCCTATATCTCGTTTTATTATAACAGGATTTGGTATCACAGTTTCAATCAATGTGCATGGTGCGTTCCCCCAAAAATCGATCGGTGAAGCAGTAGGAGCCACATTAGGGAACGCACCCCACCAGATCAGCGTGCTGCTACGCAGTGCCTTCGGCATCGCACTTTGTAAAATGGGTTGAAATATTGCAATAGACTCATTCTCCCGCAATTGTCAAAACCTTTCTGTAGAGTGTTTCGCTAATTCGGAATTCTGCTTTTGAGATTAGCTGATCAACAATCGGTTTAATATTCATAATCAATTCTTTTTGCTTGGCTTCGAGTAAAACGCCCAATATTCCAGTAATATTTAGCCCAAGAGATCGTGCAACTTTGCGTCCTTTTCTTTCATCCAAAATTAATATATCTGCGCCTAATTCTAGCGCTAAAATAATCCCTTCTGATTCTCCTCGGTCTAATTTATTGAGTAGTTGATTAACTTGGTTTTGCTGGGTGACGGGCCGTGTTTCTATCCAAGATAAGGTCATGATTTCAATCGTGCCAGGAACGGCGTAACCTAAACTCGCCATTTCCTCATAAACGGCTTGAGGAATGATAATTGTTCCATAGAGTTGATGCAAAAGGGTTAACTGGTTAACGGCGGCTAGGTTGGTAATGGGTGAGGTGTCACTCACGACGATCATAGTCTGCCTAGTTTTTGTAAGGTTTGGATGTCTTCTTCTAATTCTTCAAGGTCATAATGGACACAAATCTCTCGTAGATTAAGTTCGTGTTGAAATTGGAGGAGGTTCATGCCTGCAAGATGACGGGCTTTGCCGATGCTGATTTTGTCTTGTTTAAAGAGCATGATGGCGATTTCTAGTTTTAGCTCGTCTTCGGAGAGTCCTGATGCGGTCAGTATGTCATTAGGAATAACTACGCTCATAATTTTTAGGGGTTGGCGATTGTCAAATCAGCGATGGTTTTATGATAGCTCGCTTGTGTCTAGTGCCTTGAGGGAGGTTTATGATTTCTCCAATCTCCGTTAAAAAGAAGCAAATATCAAATAATCCTCTTTTAAATAGCAAAAAAAGAGACCCTTGCGGTTCTCCTGTTGTAATACCTTCAATTAAAGCTTAGTTTTTGTCTGCCTGGGTGTGGCGGCGCTTGAAGCCAGCCCCCAGAGCGACGACGGCCCCCAGACCAACGAGGGCAGAGGGTTCCGGGGTGGTGGCGGGAGGAGCAGCATCGCACTTAAACCCACAGCTTTAATAAATGTGCATGGTGCGTTCCCCAAAAATCAATCGCTGGAGCAGTAGGAGTCACATTAAGGAACGCACCCTACAAGATCAGCGATCGCACTACAGCGATTGCGATCGTACTGGAACGTTGAGTTAGACGATTTTTGCATTATTTTTTAATTGCCTCAACGAAGACAATGTTTTCATCGGGATCAAAAGAAACAACCAAGCTATCAAGGCTATTTTGCGGTAATGTTTCAAATAATTCCAATAATTCTTTACTACTGCGAAATATTAGGAACCAATCCATGTAACTTTCCATGTAACCTACATCAGGCAAATTGGGCAAAAAATTTGCTACCAGCATTCGACCGCCAGGCTTTAAAAAACTGAACATCACTTCAATAAGCCGTTGCGCAAGCTTGTCGACTAAATAATCAAACAAACCTGCCGCATAAACAAGCGACAAGCCACTAAATTTAATTTTTCCACTCAACAGTTGCCGAACTGAGCCAACAGATGCTGATACGTTGTAACGACCATATTCACGTTGCATTAGGGCTACACTGTCTTTATCTTGGTCTATTGCGTGAAATCGTCCAATTTTTCCAGTCAAAGCCGATGGACTCAACTCGATTTCACGAAGATGTCCAGCCGCTATCGAAAGAATAAAAGGATTTTCTTCATTCATTACCGTTTCTTCAATACGCAATGCCAACAATTCACGCCGATAACGAACAGCACGAGCGGCAGGTGCGTTACAAGTATATTTTGCAATTTCTAACGCGATTCCTTCAAGCTTAATATCCTTCGCCGTGCCTTCGTTATAGATAAAATCAATTAACTGCGCATCACCTGCATAACCACGTGGCTTATAAAAAGAGTGCGAAGTGAATGGACATAAATGAACCAGATTTTTTATTGGATGTGTCATCAACTCAGAGGTTACAAAATTACGCCAATCATCATCAGAACTGGCAATTCGACGCAACTTTAAACCTTTAACGATTGTGTCCATGCCATTATAAACATCCCCTTGCAAGATAAGTGCATGAGCATTGCTTAAAAACATGTCGAGATTAATTGAGTCCATAATCTTAGTGGTTCTGGAATA
>NZ_JASJFE010000361.1:0-5547 GCF_030067735.1 Microcystis sp. M53598_WE2
CGGAAAAATGGTTAAATGTATTAATACTTTCAGCAATCCTTATCTATCTTTTCCTTTTCGGAGTAAGGTATCCTTTTGATCGTCATTTCCTGTTCCTTTTACCATTATTTATGGTGCTTTTAGTGATTTCAAATAATTATATTAACGAGCAAGATATTGGCAAAAAAATAACTGCTTTTGCCTTGACAATGATCTTTATTTGGGGCGGATTTACTATAGCTGCAACCCATGACTACTTAGCCTGGAACCGAACTCGGTGGCAAGCCTTAAATGATTTGATGGAACAGGGAGTTACTCCTGAATATATCGATGGGGGATACGAATTTAATGGCTGGTATTTAAACGATATAAAATATCAGAAGCAGCGGGGTAAAAGTTACTGGTGGGTAAATCGTGATGACTACATGATTTCCTCTGGATTGCTCAAAGGTTATCAAGAAGTCAAACGCTATCCTTTTGCAAGATGGCTGCTTTTAAAGCAAGATAATGTTTTTGTTCTCCATAAGATGGCTGAAGATAAAACTAATGGGACTTAAACGCTCAAACGATCAAATCGAGTATAACCGCTACAGAGTCGGCACTTGACGTTGAGAGAGCGGCTATGAAATAGACAACCCCAGCCGCGATACCTCTCTGGCTTTGACCAATGGTGTGGGCGTTTTGACAATGGAGAAGAAAATCATCTCCATTCCTGTCCATTTTGGTCAAAATAATCAATGATCCTGAATCTTGGTGATTAAAAAAGCGTTAATTGCTTTTTTATCACTGTTCTCTGCTTGAGAGAGAAAAAAACCTTAACCGAGTAGTATTGACTCCCCCCTCATCACCCCAGCAATTTGTCGGTCTAACTGTTCTAAATTTTCCGCCGGTTCAAGGCAGCATAACCCTTGACAAATTAACCCAAATGTGCTAATGGGCAAACTGGCATCGACTCGATACACCGCAGTGGGCAAATAGCGACTTAACAGCGGCTCGATCGAGCTTTCCGGGGCGCGCAGACAGAAACCGTGACGATAGTGATCGAGGGCAACAAATAAACTGGGGCAAGCGGTGGGGGACTCTTCTAGGATGGTACTAAAAGATTGCAAGGCCTTTTCGGCCCGATCGAGATATTCTAGATTTTCCGTCAATCGCGACAGACGCAATAAATTAGCGATCGCAATTCCGTTGGCCGAAGGGGTGGCATTATCCGTATAACCCCGTTCTCGCACGATCAGATCGAGACTATGATCAGAAGCAGTATTAAAATATCCTCCCTCATCCTCGGCCCAAAACCAGCGATCAAATTCCCCCTGTAAATCGATAGCCGCCTCTAACCAGCCAGTTTCTTGCGGTTTAGCGGTTTGCAAGTCCAGCAAAGCCTTAATAAAATAGGCAAAATCCTCCGATTGGGCCAAAACCGAGGCCTGACCCTGATAATTCAAGCGCTGAAAACGTCCATCTAACCACTGATGCTTGAGAATAAACTCGGCCGCGACCGTAGCCATTTGCCAGTACAAAGGTTCGCTAAAGACGGCAAAGGCCCGGGCTAAACCGGAAATCATTAAACTATTCCAAGCGACGATCATTTTCGTATCCGTTACCGCCGGAATGCGTCCCGGCCAAGAGACAGTTTTCGCCTCCTGATTGTCTCTGGCCGGGGGAAAAAGAGCTAATTGGGCTTGAGAACTGCCATAACGCCGAATAAATAACTTATCGAGCATATTTTCTATCTCCTTCCCTAATTCTCCCCCTTGCCGACGTTGCAGCACATTACGACCCTCAAAATTCCCCTCGGCAGTGACGGTAAAATTAGCCTGCAGCAGCCCCAATTCCTCGGTCGAGAGATAATCCCTTAACTCCAGATCCGACCAGACATAAAAGGCCCCTTCCTCCGGTTCCCCATCCGTGGCCTTCTCAAAACTATCGGCATCTTGGGCCGCATAAAAATAACCTTCTGGGGCGGTCATTTCCCGTTTTAGCCAGTTAACCGTGCCTTTAATCCCTCTCTCAAAGGCCGCCTCTCGATTACCCGCACTCCACAAATTGGCTAAATATTCGACAATTTGCCCGTTATCGTAGAGCATTTTTTCAAAATGGGGAACTGTCCACGTCGAATCCACCGTATAACGATGGAATCCTCCCCCCACATGGTCATAGATTCCCCCCAGGGCCAGATCTTCCCCCCGTTGATAGGCCGCTTGCCGGAGGGAATCGTCAAAATCGTCACCAAAGCGACTACCCTGCAAAGCCAGATGAGAATATGGAATCATCGGAAAACTGGGCCGACCGTAGTTATTGGGATTAACCCGAATCACCGCCGTATTTGTCTCGATTCCTGTGGCTAAAAGGGAAGGAGCGGCTAAATTAGTCTCTGCTCGGGGTAAAATAGCTGATTGACGCAGTGCGCCCAGCATTTCGGCCGTAAATTTGCTTAATTTCTCCTTTTCCTCGTCATAATAGCGACGTACCGATTGCAACACTTGCAGAAAACCGGGCCGGTTAAAGCGCGGTTGCACGGGAAAATAGGTGCCACCATAGAAGGGAATTAAACTATCGGGTGTTAGGAAGACATTCAGCGGCCAACCCCCTTGACCGACCATCATCTGCAATGCTTGCATATAGATACTATCGATGTCCGGTCTTTCCTCGCGATCAACTTTGATCGGCAAAAAATACTGATTGAGATAATCGGCAATGGCCTGATCGGAAAAAGCTTCTCCTTCCATAACCGTACACCAATGACAGCTAGAATAACCGATCGAGAGAAAGATCGGTTTATCTTCCCTCCTGGCAATTTCTAGGGCGCTGTCACACCAATACCACCAATCGATCGGGTTTTCGGCGTGTTTTCGCAGGTAAAGACTTTCAGATTCAGCCAGATGATTAGCCATGGGAAAAGGGGTATTTTTGCTCTTGCTGCTTATTAGTTTAAGCTAATTAGAGACTAACCGGAATCAAGCCTCTGCTTATGCTGAAAACTTCGATCGCCCTAGGATTTTTTCTCACTCAATCTTTGCCCCTTAACCCGCAAGTGCAGGGGGTGGCTAATCATTTAATTGGGGTTATGGATACCAGGGAACAAGCGCAGACTAACCCGCGTATTGCTAAGGTGCAAATGACTACCTGTGCGGTGGATTTTTCCCCCAAACAGGATAGTATTTATCTTTATCAGGAACAGGCAATTATCGATCGCTTAAATCAACCCTATCGTCAAAGAATTTTAGTCATTCAACCTAGCCCCGATAATTCCACTGTGGAATCAAAAGCCTATAAGTTAAATAATGCCCCTAACTTTATTAATTTTTGTAACAAAGACTTGACAGAAAGAAGATTAAATGTATCAGATTTGGCTGAGTCGGTGTGTACTGTGTTTTTAAAACCGATAGCGGGGGGTTATCGGGGAGAAACTCCCCCCCAGGGTTGTGCCACTAATGCCAGAGGTGCGGTGAAAATAACTAATACAATTATTCTACATTCCCAGGGCATGGATACCAGCGATCGAGGTTATGATAGCCTTGGGCAGCAGGTATGGGGAGCGCAGGATAATGTCTATCAATTTCGCTGGCAAAAACCCTAAAATCGGCTTTCTTGTTTCATTAATGCCACATCGGCAGCAAAATAGGTCAAAATCAAATCGGCCCCCGCTCGTTTCATACTGATTAAAGTTTCCAAAATCAGGCTTTTTTCGTCAATCCAGCCCTGTTTTGCCGCCGCTTTAATCATTGCGTATTCACCACTAACATTGTAAGCGGCGACGGGAAGATGGCTACTATCGCGCAGACGACGGATAATATCGAGGTAGGCCAGAGCGGGCTTAACCATAATAATATCTGCCCCTTCTGTTATGTCTAAACTGGCTTCCCGTAAGGCTTCCCGACTATTAGCCCCATCCATTTGATAGGTTTTCTTATCACCAAATTTTGGGGCTGATTCTAAGGCATCTCGGAAGGGACCATAATAAGCAGAGGCATATTTAGCCGTATAAGCGAGAATTCCCACATCCAAATAGCCAGCCGCATCTAAAGCTCGACGGATCGCCCCAACCCTACCATCCATCATATCGGAAGGAGCGACGAAATTAGCCCCGGCTGCCGCTTGCGAGAGCGACATTTTCACTAAAACTTCCAGGGTTTCATCGTTGAGAATTTTACCGTCCTCCACAATACCATCATGACCATAAATCGAAAAAGGATCGAGGGCAACATCGGTAATAATAATTATTTCAGGGACTTCTTTTTTAATCGCTTTCACCGCCCTTGGCACTAAACCATCGGGATTATAACTTTCTCTACCGAAATTATCTTTTTTATCTTCGGCAATCAGGGGGAAAAGAGCGATGGCATTAATGCCTAAATTATAAGCATTAACTACTTCTTTGAGCAATAAATCGAGGGAATAACGATAACAATCGGGCATAGAAGGAATAGCCACCTTTTGATTTTCTCCCTCCATGATAAAGAGGGGATAAATCAAGTCATTAACGGTTAATTCAGTTTCACGAACAAGACGGCGAATCGCTGGATTATAACGAAGACGACGGGGACGAATCAGCATGATAACAGCGAGTTAAAAATAAAAAGTAAACAGTAAATAGCTGGTTTTGCTCTAGTTTTTTACCTAGGCAAAAACCGGGGATAGGACGATCAAATAATCCTGATCCCCCTGACTAATTAGTGAAAATCGGGACTATGACGAATCAAACTCATAAACTCTTGACGAGTCTTAGCAGAATCGGCAAAAATACCGCGCACGGCACTCGTAGAAGTCCAAGAACCGGGTTTTTCAACCCCGCGCATTACCATACACATATGAGTCGCTTCAATCACCACAGCTACCCCTTGAGGTTGTAGTAATCCTTGCAAAGCATCGGCAATTTGTGCGGTTAAACGTTCCTGTACTTGCAGTCGTCTGGCGTACATTTCACAGATGCGGGCAATTTTCGATAAACCGATCACTTTCCCGTTAGGAATATAGGCAACATGAGCGCGGCCGATAATTGGTAAAATATGGTGTTCACAGGAGCTAAAAATATCGATGTCTCGGATTAAAACCATCTCGTTAGCATTCTCGTGAAAAACTGCCCCATTCAGCAATTCATCCAGGGATTGCTGATAACCAGAAGTGAGAAATTTTAGGGCTTTTACTACTCGTTTAGGAGTGTCTCGTAAACCTTCGCGATCGGGATCTTCTCCTAATCCTAACAGCAGTGTTCTTACCGCTTGCATCATCTCGGCTTCCGATACCGGCGATTTAGGTTCGGTAATCACTTCGGGAAAGTGATTGTAGTCATCATTGTCGAAAATTGCTTTGGACTTAGCTAAGGTCATAGATATTTTTACAGACTCCAATAGTTAATTGATCGGCAAAGTTTTCTGATTTTACCAATTGTCAATAAATACCCTTTGCTAGAGTATTTATTTTTCTGGGCATCTAGACGATAACTAATGAAAGCTATCGGTTTATTTCCTCGTCTTTGGGGTTATCTCCGGTACGGAAACTTGGAAAAATTGATTTTCCTAGTCACCGAAAAAGTCTTGCGTATCTCCCTAGTTAATTGAGGGCAGA
>NZ_JASJFE010000582.1:0-1466 GCF_030067735.1 Microcystis sp. M53598_WE2
ACAAGCAATTTTACTTGTTGGGGGGAACAAGTCAGGTAACAAAAGATGGTACAAAGAAAATATTCCTATAGCAGATCAACGTTATCAAAAATATCTGGAAAAACTTAAGGAAGAAAAGTCATGAAAGAATATACCAACTTCTCGGAAGAATTTAATAAACTTTGTGGAGAACGACAAGCAATTATTAAAGCAAGAGCTTCCCAAATTTATCTGGAGGAACTTACGCTTAAGTATTTGCAGGAAAAACTAGGTTTATCTTTATCAGAATTGGCAGAGCATCTTGAAGTACAGCAATCAATAGTACCTAGACTTAAACAAGAGCAAAATCTAGAGCTAAATACACTGCGCGAAGTAGTTAACGCATTAGGTGGAACTGTCGAAATTATTGTCAAAATTCCCAACAAAGAACCTATAATTATTGGTGACTATTCAGAAACGAAGTGTAATTAACCACAGAGACACAGAGGACAGGGAGATTATTTGCCAATGTTATAATTTGTACTCAATAATAAAGGTGTTCGCTTTTGGAACACAATATTTAAGATGGAATTAACGGGAAGACTCCATGAACGCTATAAAGCAAAAATCTTAAATTGATAAAAGTCTAATCCGAAAAATACGATCTGTTACTGACACAATTGCTCCCGTCTTTAATGCTTTTGTACAATCTCGTAAAACTATAGTTAAACGCTGATTAATTAGATTGTAGTTTTCATTGCCTAAACGGAATAGGATGACACTTGGTAAATTATCACCACTAATAGCGAGAAGTTGAGAAAAATCTAGATCGACAGTTAAAATTATCCGCTTTTCTCTTTTTGCTTTGGCAAGAATTTACTGATCAGATAAAGTTTGTAAGCCTTCATATCGAAGATGAACGACATCATAACCTTGTTCTCTTAACCATGAGACTGTACGCAGATAAATCCCCATATCGGCTAGAAACTCTATCTCCATTGCTCGATTAATTCAAAATAATGAACTTGTTCTCTGGCTAACCAAGAAGCATATAATAAACATTGGTGAATATCTTCTCTTTCTAGGTCAGGGTATTCCTCTAATATTTCCTCTATCGGCTTTTCGTTAGCAAGTAGATTAAGAATTAAAGAAACAGGAATACGCATTCCTCGAATACAGGCTTGACCTGCCATAATTTTGGAGTTAAAAGTAATTCGGTCTAATTGTTTTAAGGTCATATAGTTTCCAGAAATATGAAGATGATACCTGTGGTAATTTTATTATAGCTAATTCTATAGTTGCGAGCGGAAGTGGGAAATTACTCCTTCAGTGAGGGTGCAAAGCTTGTCTCCAACCCCACAGGGAAGATTAGGGAATGGTGAGGTTTTAAGTTGTAGTAGTATAGTATAACAACTTAGACGAGAAAACGGTTTTTTTTAAAAACCCGTTCCCCGCCCCCGGGGGGCCCCGGGGGGTAACCGTGGGGTTTCCCCCTGGGGGGGGGGGGG
>NZ_JASJFE010000335.1:0-2630 GCF_030067735.1 Microcystis sp. M53598_WE2
TGTTGGATAAGGTTTTTAGGCTTTTTTGACCTCAAAAAGTGCCTAGCATTGGAGTGATCGGGGGTAAAATTCCTGGACTTTTTCCCTGAAAATTAGGTAATTGACCACCTGAAAATGAGTAAAACCCCACACCCCACACCCTGCCACCGGGAAAAACTTTTTCAGCAGACCCTAAGTACCACCTCACCTCAAATCTAGAGAACTAACGCTCTTTTAATACCATAATTCCGGGATCAGGTCATAATAACCAGCTTGGGTCGGTGGGTAAATACCCGCTTCGATTTTTTCGATAATAGTCGGCCAAGCTTGCCTAAAAGCGGCAGAGCGCTCGTTGGGGTGCAGAGTCCAACCCTTGGCATTGGTGAGAGTGGCGCGATAGTAGTTGCTTTGTTCTAGGGAGCGAGAAACCATAATTTCCCAAGAGTCGAGTTTTCCTTTGCCAGTCACAATATTGCCCCAAGCTTTTAAACCATCGGGTAGATAATCGAGAAAGGTATTTTTATAAGAGCGCCAGAGGGGGGTGATCGGTAAAAGGCGATCGTAGCGACGACAATTAAGTAGATAGGCACGACTACCAAAAAATTTAAATTGATAGAATCCATCGGGATTTTTCGTGCAGGGATGGGCAGAATCAATCGTACCATCGGGCCGCGGCGGACCGGACAAAGGACGCACAAACATCATTTCTGGATGGGTTTCCATTAACTCGATCCCTTCGCGAATCCAACTGTAATCCGGTTCTTGGTAGAGCATCATGTCGCTGTCATAATGGACCATATAATCGCTGCGACAGGACTCGATTTTGAAGATCGAGCCGAAAATCGGATAACCTTTGTAGTTATGGGTGGAACGGAGGGGACTGCCGAAATGCTTTTGATAGATGCGCTGACGATAGCTGGGATCGTAGTTAAAATCCACTAGGCGATCGATTATGCCATCTTTAACTAATTTTTCACCACAGGCTCTTAACTCCTCCATTGTACCCAGTCCGGGGCGATTAACCTTTTCCCCGCTTAAAGGGGCCGTGTCAATAGCGAGTACCTTTTCCTCGAAGGGAAACTGACTCATTTTGACTAGATGGGGAATAGTGTTCATCATAAACCAGACATCGGTTCGCGCCGTAAAAAACCAGAGCGAACAACTTGGCAATCCCATTTTGTATAAACCTCACTTTTGTTTGGGTCTTAAATGGGATACATTATAGGGGAATCTTCGCGACAAGTTGACACAATTCCTTATTAACCTATGACTATAGCCCTCGATCGCTTACCCCAATCTTGGCAGGGTTTAACCCATCGTTTAACTTATAAGTATTTTCAGGTACGCATTGATACACCCAAAGACCCCTATAAAATTCTCTTTCGTCCCCAACCCTATCAGGTTTTATTTATTCTTAGCCATATGCGATCGGGTTCGTCTTTATTGACCCATATCCTCAATTCTAATCCTGAAATTATCGGTTTTGGCGAAACTCATCTGGTTTATGAGAGTGAAGAGGATTTTAAAACTTTAATGTTTCAACTCTACTGGCGGTTGAAAGATTTAAACATGAATCATAAATATATTTTAGATAAAGTTCTTCACGATCAGAAGTTTTTAGATCATAGTTTTTTGCAATCTGATCCGGTTAAGACCATATTTTTACTACGAGAACCGCAGCGCACTTTAGCTAGTATTCTAGATATTAAACCGCATCAAAACGAGCAGCACGCCCTGGGTTATTATACCGGTCGTTTAGCCACCTTAGAAAGTTATGCTCAATTAATTAACAGCAAAGAAAAGAGTTTATTTATCACCCACGATCAGGTATTAAACCAAAGTCAATTGGTCTTTAATGGTTTACAGAGTCATCTCGATACTAAAACGGGATTTTCTGAAGAATATCGAGTTTTAAAAACCACTGGCAGCCGCGGTATAGGAGATTCTTCCGAGAATATCAAAGCGGGTAAAATTATTAAACAAGCCAGAAAATTAGATATAGAAATTTCCGACGCTGTTTTAACCCAAGCCCAAAAAGCCTACGATCGATGCTACGAAACCCTCAGCCATTATTGTCATTGTATCTAAACTGAATTGGGTATTAGTAATAGCCTTGATTCTCTCCTCCGAGTCCCAAGAAAATACCCCTAACTCAACTCTAAGTTGAGCATTTAAAAGGTCTGATTAGCCTTCAATATTAGCAATTGTAAAGCCCATCTGACACTCGTAGAGATTGGGCTGTTGGCTTCCTCCTTTACCCAAGGAGTGACCACAGCCTAGTTTACCCTCTCGCCACCGGGGTTGTCCCTGCTGGTTGGCTAAAAGACAGCCCTGACAGACAGAACCCGTATCGAGAATGTGTTCGTCGGTTAAAATCACTAACATGACGTTCACCCCCATTGATCTCCGATCACTTTTGTCTCTATTGTAAGAGGTTTTTTCTGAGATGTAGTGGCGCGCTATACATTCCGCTACTTTTTGGTTTTTTTTCGCCTGGACTCTTCTTATCAGAAGATTAGTCCTTCAAAAGGGATAGTCATTTCAGATAAGTCTGATACGATTCAATCTTAATTGAAGTGACTATAATTAGGGCTTGCTGAATAAATCTAAAAACCTTGTTGGATAAGGCTTTTAGACTTTTTTGACCTCAA
>NZ_JASJFE010000395.1:0-4028 GCF_030067735.1 Microcystis sp. M53598_WE2
AGTGTCCGAATGCCGGACGGCCACTTTGAACAAGTCGAAAAAATCTCATGTTCAACCTTATTTCCTAGAAAGTTTTACTCGTTCAAGGCCGAATTTGAATTCTTTTCTGAACGAAACCCCCTACTATCTGTGGTCAGGGTTCAGTTTTTAGCTTGGTTATCGCTTTTTCCATTGTAGCTTAAAGCCGTCCTCAAAGGACGGGGTTTTCAACCCAAATTTTCGATAATAGAATACCTGACTGGGGTACGCTCAAGAGATGGCGATCGCCTCTGTTGTCGGTATCAAAATATTCTCGGAAATCGGCTTGGCATCGGGTAAGTAGTCCATAAAAAGCCTCATCTGATTCATTTGTACGGGACCAAAAATAGTGGCAAAAGAAACATCGGCTGCATCTCGTCCTGTGCCAACGCGAATTAGCCCGCTCTGAGGCACAAGGCGGGTAGGATCGAAAAGATACCAGCGACCCCCTAGATAAGCCTCAAACCAGGCATGAAAATCGGGGGGATTTAAACCATAGGCGTAGCCGGAAACAAAGCGTGCTGGAATATTCAAGGCCCGACAAAAAGCAATACCTAAATGGGCAAAATCACGGCAAACGCCTACCCGTTCTATCGCTGTATCGCAAGCAGAAGTTAAAGAATCACTGCTACCAGAGAGATACAAAACATTGTCATAAATCCAGTTACAGATAGCTGTCACCCTGGAATAACCAGGGACTAAATTGCCAAATTCAGCCGCGACAAAGCGCAATAATCGATCTGACTGACAGTAACGACTCGGATAAAGATAGTACAAGATATCGAGGGGTAAATCGGCCGGCTTTACTTCAAAAATCGTACTGGGGTCTGAATAATAAGGAGATAAGCCAACGGTTGCTCGATAGGAAATTTGCAAATTGCCAGGAGGGGCATTGAGTCGAAAGTATCGGTTTCCACTGACAGAAGTGATGTATTCCTCAATCGACCGTTGAGAGTTAGAATGGAGGTCTTCCTGAACAATAATCTGATGGTTGTTGCTGACAATAGCAACATTAAGAATTAGAGTGCTTGCTTGCTCAATGCTGTAGGTTAATTCACAGCCAAGCTCATACTTTAGCATATCGTTTTTTCCTGTCCTTTCAATACGAGCAGATGCTGGAGCCGAAGCCGATTGTAACGCTGCACCCACAAACAAGGCAGGTTGAAAGCTGTTCCCACGGCGAGGTTTACCAGCACACCCCAGCCAGGAGTCCAGAGCATCGTCACTAACCAAAACAGCCAGATGGCGATGTGAACGTATTCCGCGCGACGGGTTTCAGCCAAAAAACGGGACATTACGGCACAGTCCCCACCGCCAACGGATGTTTTGCGAAAACCTCCTGGGAAGAAATCCCCTGCTTCTGGCAACCGATCCTTCCATCGCTTGATCCGCAGTACCCGATTGTACCATTGTCTATCTTCCCCCCAGGGTCGTGGCCGGGTCAGGCAGGTGTCCGTTTCTAGGAATTTCAGGGGAAGTCGATGACCGACAAAACCGATCAAAAGTGACCAGGCTGTCCAACCGACCACACAAAGCCCGACAATTACCCCATCCGGTAACTGTAGTATAGATAATCTCATTCATTCACCTTGCCATCGGGTACTTATCCTTCGTCCTTTCCATTCGATTTGACCACGTTCGAGATTCAGAATTGCCAGCAGGAACACTGCAATGAAGAAGGCAACCGGAATGGGGAAGAAAAAGACGATTGCTCCGAATGAACCCACTGGCCATACAATTATGGCTAACTGTATGGCGAAGGCAAGATAAAGCAGTACGTTATATAGTAAGGATGAATTCCCGACAATCGGCCAGCCGAATAGGGATGCGGGCAGACACCAAGCCGCCCAGAACAACCCTGAAAGCCAGAACACAACCGCCAGCATCCGCAGCCAAGAGACTTCCCCTGCTGCCGTTGCAAAGTTTTTGTCGAAACCAACAACCAAGTCCCGCAGCCCGCCGGGGTACATCCGATAGTCCAGTTGGCCATGACCAATGTAGGCACTTGCTGGCAGTCCCGCACTCTCATAAATATGAGCCATGAACCAGTCTTCTACAACATATCCTGCCACAGCGTCGTGGCCGCCGACCCGCTCATAGTCATGCTTGCTGGTAGCCATAGCCGGTCCAAAAGCCACACCACCTCTTGCTCCCAGTTTGACGGCCATCAAGCCGACGAGATTGAACAGAACCGCTAACAGTTCGTAGGGGCGTTCAGTGCGGTGATAGGGCTGAACTGAGACCAGACCACCTAAGTGTTGAACAGTTGCCACCAGCCTGCGGAGCAGCTCCTCCCCTGGCTCAGTGTCGGCATCGAGAAAGACGAGAATATCGCCAGATGAGGCTGCATATCCGGTTTTGAGTGCCCAGTTTTTCCCTGTCCAACCTGTGGGCAAAGGGCTAGTCTGCACTACTTTCACCCCGGCCTGTTCGGCGATCTGTGGGGTAGCATCGGCGGACTGGTCATCGATGACAATGATTTCGTAGGGCTTGAATGTTTGCTGCTTTAAGGCTGTTAGCAAATTAGGGAGGGTACTCTCTTCATTCCTCGCCGGAATCAAGACCGAGACTTTAGGCGAACCGACGACTGAAAGGTCTGGAAGTCGCGGCAACCGCCACATCAATCCCCAGCCTATTAGCCAGCGCACCACCAGTGTGATGGACATCAGATCCATAATAATTCAACCTTTCCTTCCGTCTAGAACATCACTCACCTACCGATACGAATTCCCTTGAGAAAACTCAGCAATCCGAACACCTTAAGAATCCACAAAACGAGGGCGATGACAACCACAATGTTCAGGATTTGCTTGATCTTGCTGTCCATCGGAATGTAGTTGTTCACGAGCCACAATAGAACCCCAACCACGATGATAACTACCACAAACTGTACCAGATCCATGACTGACCTCCTTTCTCTGATCTAATGAGTTTCGTCAAGCATTTTATTCTCTTCATTATTATATATGCTCGTTTATATATGCTCGTTAGGTGGCCCGGGCAATCGCACACAATTCTTGAAGATACGCAATAAATCTACAAGATATCCTCATGGAATAGCAATTAGGAGATAAATATTAAATTTTTCAAGTTAGTATACAGAATATTAACTATCTGTTTACAGGTTCGCACAAAACAATGTTAACGGACAAATGTTCATCACCAACAGCCCTGATTGAAAAACACGCACTCTAAAAGACCCTAGAGCGTTACACAACATTGAGCATTTGCTGATAGATATTATTGTGATTAATATCTGTGCAACCATTTGTGGGGCGAACAACTGGGAAGCAGTTGCTGCCTATGGTATAACCAAATATGAATGGCTAAAAACTTTTCTAGCTCTGCCTAATGGGATTCCCTCTCATGATACATTGATCCGATTATTTGCCCGTTTAAAATCAGAAGAACTCCAGTCATGCTTTATTAGTTGGATGCAAGCAGTTCATCAGGTGACCAATGGAGAACTCTTAAATGTGGACGGGAAAACCTGACGAGGGGCAAAAGAACGAGGAAATAACCGCAGTTTAATTCCTATGGTAAGTGTCTGGTCAGCCACTAATCATTTGGTACTTGGTCAACGAAAAGTCGCTGAAAAATCCCATGAGATTACTGCTATTCCTGAATTATTGAAGATTTGAGAAATTCGAGGTTGTTTAGTAAGTATTGATGCCATGGGATGTCAAACTGAAATTGCCTCTACAATTATTGAGCAAGGTGCTGATTATGTATTAGCATTGTGAAACGCTGATCTGCCAAGCATTATACCCTCAGTTATCTTTTGTTATCGTTTGAGTCCCGCTAAATAGGGCTTGCTGAATAATGGTAAAACCCTTTTAAAATAAGGCTTTTGACCTGTTAAAATCCGATGTTCATGCTGCGAAAATAGGATTGGGACATTCAAAAACCTTGCATTATCCTTCTTGTAGTACATAAACCGGTACAAAAAAAAGAGGGCAACAAAGCCTGAAACGACCGGCTACTGACGACCGACGACCGACTCCTAACCC
>NZ_JASJFE010000216.1:0-1141 GCF_030067735.1 Microcystis sp. M53598_WE2
ACCTTGAAACAATATCAATTAATACACTTGATCGGTGAATCGAATAGGGAACCTTCGATCGAGTCGAGGGCGAATTAATCGGCAGTAATCAAGTTCGCCTATCCGTCGTCACGATTTGGCTAAAACGAAATCTAGATCATCAATTTCAATTTATCACCCTCAAACCCCGAAAGGAAAAATAAACCATGGCGCAACTATACGAAGAAGTGACCCTAGCCCGCGACGTTCCCGAATACAATCTTAAGCAGGGTGATTCGGCGATTCTTGTCGATATAGTTGCCCATCCGAAGGGGGGTGAGGAAGGATATGTTTTAGAACTATTCAACGAAGTAGAAGAATCGGTTAACGTCGTCATTGTCCCGAAATCGGCGATTCAAGAAGAGGAAAAAGAAGGTTCTTCGTTACTTGGTATGATTCGATATAGGGGCATAAATTGACTAAATCCTGATCTGGCAAGAGACTTAATTGATTAGTTCGTTCTAGAGCGAAAACAATTGACAAAAATCGCAGTAATGTCTGTCTCTATCGGGGTTTCATTCCTTATAACCCCCTCCGTTGCGTGGCACAAATAGATTAATGCTAAAAAAGAGTTGACAAAATCCCTCGATTTGACCTATACTTTCTAGTATAATGGGAATCCGTGCCGAAATATATATAAGCCTTTTTTAGTTCCGATAATTAAGTGGTTCTGATTAAATAGAAGATAGATTTTGTCTTTGATCCCCTTGCCCCCTAGGGTTGATTCATAGTAGGGTTGATTCATGAATCAACCCTACCTTGAGGGGGTTTGATCCCCCCTGCCCCCCTTGATAAGGGGGGATCCCCCCTTAATCCCCCCTTGATAAGGGGGGTTTGATCCCCCCTTAATCCCCCCTTGATAAGGGGGGTGTTTGACAGTTAACACCTACCTACTTAATAAACCATCACCGGGTAAATAGCCAGAGATAAAAATTATGAAGGAAAGCACCGTCCCCACCATTAATCTCGCCCCTAAACTCAGACGCAATTTATCTTTATGGAATCCCTTTGATTATCTTTTGCTGTTGTACTGGGTGTTTTATTTTCCCCAAGCAGTGGGCTGGTATGTGGAAACGAGAGACGGCGGCGATAACCATCCCGTACAATTGCGTCTAAGGATTCA
>NZ_JASJFE010000236.1:0-4970 GCF_030067735.1 Microcystis sp. M53598_WE2
AATTCCAGAAAAATCATTAATTTTTGGAAAAAAAGTAGCAAAAGTTACAAAAAACATCCAAAAAGTAGCGAAAATCACAAAAAATCTGTTAACCTAGCCGTAATATCACACAGATATTCGTAGAAAGATTCCCGAAAATCTCCTCAGCAAAAACATCCGTGTGAAGTAGCTAATATTGTCAGCGAGGTTAGTTCAAGATCATCATGTCAAATTTAGGACGACGTAAATTTCTCCTGTACGGTTCTGCCGCTTTGGGAACCAGTATTCTGTTAAAAGCTTGTGGTGGCAATCAAAGCCAAACCCCCACGGCCAGTCCTAGCCCGGCTGCTAGTCCCGCCCCAGCTTCTGGAGAGACAATTAAGGTGGGTATTCTGCACTCCCTCAGTGGCACCATGGCCATCAGTGAAACCAGCGTAGTCGATGCGGAAAAACTGGCGATCGAGGAAATCAATGCCGCTGGTGGTGTTCTTGGTAAACAGATCGAGGCAGTGGTGGAAGATGGCGCTTCCGATTGGCCAACTTTTACCGAAAAAGCCACCAAACTGATCGATCAGGACAAAGTTGTGACCGTCTTCGGTTGTTGGACTTCCGCCAGTCGTCAGGCAGTTTTACCCGTGTTTGAAGCCAAAAACCATATGCTCTGGTATCCCGTCCAGTACGAGGGTCAAGAGTGTTCTAGAAATATCTTCTACACCGGTGCTGCACCTAACCAACAGATCGAGCCGGCAGTGACTTGGTTGCTGGAAAATAAAGGGAAAAAATTCTTCCTCGTCGGTTCCGACTACGTTTTTCCCCGCACCGCCAACACGATTATTAAAGAGCAGTTAAAGGCGAAAGGCGGCGAAACCGTAGGCGAAGACTACCTCCCCCTAGGTAACACGGAAGTTACCCCGATTATTACCAAAATTAAGCAAGCTTTACCCGATGGTGGCGTTATTTTCAACACCCTCAACGGTGACAGTAACGTGGCTTTCTTTAAACAACTGCAAGCGGCCGGTTTAACTCCCGATAAATATCCGGTCATGTCGGTGAGTGTTGCCGAGGAAGAAGTTAAACAAATCGGTAAGGAATATCTCCTCGGTCAATACGCTTGCTGGAACTATTTCCAAACCGTAGATACCCCCGCTAACAAAAAATTTGTTGAGGCTTTTCGAGCTAAATTCGGTCAGGAGCGCGTCACTAACGACCCCATGGAAGCGGCCTATATTATGGTCTATCTCTGGAAGCAAGCGGTAGAACAAGCGGGAACCGCCGATGATCTCGACAAAGTTCGCGCCGCAGCCGTAGGACAGAAATTCGATGCTCCCGAAGGACCGGTGGAAATGTTCCCCAATCATCATATCTCCAAAACCGTCCGCATTGGTCAGGTGAGAGATGATGGTCTATTTGACATCGTTTGGTCAACTCCGGGGGTAGTGGATCCGCAACCTTGGAACCAATTTGTCCCCGAAACTAAGGGCTTTGCCTGTGACTGGACGGATCCGGCTAAGGGCGGTAAATTCAAAATGGAAAAATCCTAGTTTTAGGAATTTTTCCAGACAGTAACGAG
Source organism: Microcystis sp. M53598_WE2 (assembly GCF_030067735.1). Classification (NCBI taxonomy): domain Bacteria; kingdom Bacillati; phylum Cyanobacteriota; class Cyanophyceae; order Chroococcales; family Microcystaceae; genus Microcystis; species Microcystis sp. M53598_WE2. Next base: position 1,550 of record NZ_JASJFE010000236.1, read on the forward strand.
AGTGCGGTGGGCATTACTGCTCACCCCTCTTTTTAAAGATTAAAAATGCACGGGAATAACGAAAAGTGTCAGCATTATTGGAAGGATTGTTTAATGGTATTAGCATCGGTTCTGTGCTATTGCTGGCCGCTTTAGGACTAGCGATTGTTTTCGGACTGATGGGGGTGATTAATCTCGCTCACGGTGAGTTAATGATGTTAGGGGCTTATACTACTTTTGTGGTGCAGAATATCTTTAAAGGTTTTGAAGATATTTATATTTTAAATGTCTTTCAAGCTTTCCGTATTTCTCTCTTTGATACTTATGTTTTATTCGCCCTACCGATCGCTTTTTTAGTGTCGGGATTGGCGGGATTATTATTAGAAAGGGGGGTGATTAGGTTCCTCTACGGCAGACCCCTAGAAACGCTGCTGGCCACTTGGGGAGTCAGCTTAATTCTGCAGCAATTTGTCAGAAGTGTCAACGGGTTATTAGTAATTAGTTTAATAGTTTTCTGTCTGTTATTTTTTGGGGCGATGACGCTGTTAAGTCGTCGCCTAGATTGGGAGAGAATTCGCAATTTAGCTATTGGTATCACCCTGCCTTTATCCCTAGCTATCGCTGGATTATTAGGCTATCTTTTATCTTTTAATCCGGTTCTCGCTCGACCCTGGTTTAGTGCCAGAAACGTCGATGTCACGGCTCCTGCCTGGTTACGGGGAGGTTTACCTTTACCCGGTTTTCAAATGCCCTACACCCGTCTATTTATTATCATTTTAACTGGCCTTTGTTTGTTAGGGACTTATTGGTTTTTAAATAAATCTTCTTGGGGTTTACGCATTCGTGCCGTCACCCAAAATCGCCAGATGAGTGCCTGTTTAGGCATTCCGACAAATCAAGTGGATGCTTTGACTTTTGCCCTCGGTTCGGGATTAGCTGGAGTTGCCGGTTGTGCGATTAGTTTCTTGGGTTCCGTCGGTCCAAATGTGGGACAAAATTATATCGTTGATACCTTCATGGTAGTGGTGGTGGGGGGAGTGGGTAATCTCCTGGGAACTATTATTGCGGCCATGGCCATCGGTGTGGCTAATTATTTAATTGGTTCGGGAACTTTTGCCCTGATTTTTGGTTCCGTAGAAGCCCTAAAACCCCTAACAGATTTCTTCACCTTTTTCTCCACCACTAGCATGGCAAAAGTGATGATTTTTGCTTTAATTATTGCTTTCTTGCAATTCAAACCTGCGGGAATTTTTCCTCCTAAAGGACGTACTGCCGAGTTATAGATTATGATTACCGAAACCATCACTAGAAACGAATCCCGACAACGGGAAAAGAAAAAGTTAATCACGGAAATCGCTGTTATTGTTGGTTTAGTGGTCATCTTTGCGGTGTTACTGCCCTTAGCTTTGTCGGCTTTCCGTTTGCGTTTATTGGGGCGATTTCTTTCCCTCGCTATTGTTGCTTTGGGGATAGATTTAATCTGGGGTTATACTGGTTTATTAAGTCTCGGTCATGGTATCTTTTTCGCCCTAGGTGGTTACGCTTTGGCCATGTACCTAAATCTTCAGTTACCCCCCGGACAAATGCCCGAATTTTTTACTCTCTACGGGGTGACAGAATTACCTTTTATTTGGCAACCTTTTTATTCCCTACCTTTGACAATTCTAGCCCTAATTATCGTACCAGCGATCGTGGCGGGATTATTGGGTTATTTAATCTTCCGCAATCGCATTAAAGGGGTTTATTTCTCGATTTTGACCCAAGCGGCTTTACTGGTATTTTTTAACTTTTTTAACGGCCAACAAAAGTTAATTAACGGCACTAATGGCTTAAAAACCGATACCCAAACAATTTTCGGGTTGCTGGTAGGCTCCGATGCCGTTCAAGTGGCCTTTTATTTACTCACAATTGTCTGTTTACTGGCTATTTATCTCCTCTGTCGTTGGTTAACTACAGGCAGATTTGGGCGCTTGTTAGTCGCCATTCGCGATGATGAGGTGCGGGTTCGTTTTTCCGGTTATGATCCTACTTGGTTTAAGGTGTTAGTTTTTGCCATTTCTGGGGCGATTGCCGGTGTTGCCGGCGCTCTTTATACCGTGCAAACGGGAATTATCACCCCTAACTCTATGGATGTGGCTTTTTCCATTGAAATGGTGATTTGGGTGGCTGTGGGGGGACGTGCTACCCTTGTGGGGGCAGTTGTCGGTACTTTATTAGTACGCCTAGCCCAAACTTTTTTAAGCGAACAATTTCCGGAAGTCTGGGTATTTTTCCAAGGGGCCCTATTCCTAATTGTGGTGACAGTGCTTCCCGATGGTCTTCTCGGTGGAATTAAACGTTTGCTGACTCATTTTGGTTTCCGCAAAACTTTAATTACCTATCCTAGTATTGAGGAAGCTCCGGAAGTGCAACTGGAAAGAGAAGAATTAGAGCATAAGTGATCTTAGCTATCAGTTATCAGTTATCAGTTATCAGTTATCAGATGTGAGTTTTCAGTTCACTGATTACTGCTGACTGTTCACTGAAAATACTTCCCTATTCCCTCTTAGAAATTATGACTGGAAAAATCTTAGAAATCGAGAATCTTACCGTTAGTTTTGGGGGTTTTAAAGCTCTCAATAATCTTAATTTCAGTATGGATACGGGAGAATTACGGGTGATTATCGGTCCCAATGGTGCGGGAAAAACCACTTTTTTAGATGTGATTACGGGGAAAGTGCAACCCACCATCGGACGGGTATTATTTAAAGGTCGAGATCTCCGCAAAATTCCTGAATATGCGATCGCTCGTTTGGGTATTGGTCGCAAATTTCAAACTCCTAGGGTATATTTAAATCTAACTGTCCGAGAAAATCTCGATTTAGTTAGTAATCGCAATAAAAATGTTTTCTCAACTCTTTTCGGTCGTCCTCCCCTAGAAGATAGCAGAAAAGTTATTGGTTTATTGGAAACTATCGGGTTAACTGCTAAAGCTGATTTACCCGCTTCTTTACTGTCCCACGGCGAAAAACAACGCTTAGAAATTGGTCAATTAGTGGCCCAGTCACCAGATTTACTGCTAGTAGATGAACCCGTAGCAGGATTAACCGATGAGGAAACGGAAAACGTGGGTAATTTGTTGTTAAATCTAGCGGAAAGTCATTCAATTATTGTTATTGAACACGATATGGAATTTGTCCGTCAAATTGCCCGCAAAGTCACGGTTTTACACCAAGGAACTGTTCTATGTGAGGGGAATATGGAGCAAATTCAAAATGATCCGAAAGTTATTGAAGTTTATCTAGGTTCCTCGGAAGAATAAAAAGTCAAAGGATTAAAATTAGTTAAAAAGGGTTGACAATGTTACACATATCTGATCTCAATGTTTACTACGGAGAAAGTCATATTTTAAGAGATGTTGACCTTAACATTTATGCGGGAGAAATGGTCTGTTTAATCGGAC
>NZ_JASJFE010000106.1:0-3437 GCF_030067735.1 Microcystis sp. M53598_WE2
GAGTGGTTGTATCGACTTTATCAGGAACCTTGGCGCTGGAAAAGAATGTTAGCTTTACCTAAGTTTTTCTGGCGCTCTCTTTTTTATTCCTAGTAATAGTTATTATAAATTCTTTTCGATAAAGGCCATCACTCGCTCTAATCCTTCCCGTGTTTTCAAGTTGGTGAAGATAAAGGGTTTATCTCCGCGCATCTTTTTGGCATCTCTATCCATCACTCCTAAATCTGCCCCCACCATCGGGGCTAAATCTATTTTATTAATTACCAATAAATCCGATTTGGTGATACCCGGTCCCCCCTTGCGAGGAATTTTATCTCCGGCTGCCACGTCAATCACATAGATGGTTAAATCTACTAATTCGGGGCTAAAGGTTGCCGCTAAATTGTCGCCACCACTTTCCAGAAAAATTAACTTTAAGTTAGCAAATTTTCTCTCTAACTGTTCAATGGCAACTAAGTTAATTGAGGCATCCTCGCGAATAGCTGTATGGGGACATCCTCCCGTTTCTACTCCTAAAATTCTTTCCGGAGCTAAAGCTTGCGATCGCACTAAAAATTGGGCATCTTCTTGAGTATAAATGTCATTGGTGACTACGGCGATCGGATATTGATCCCGCAAATTTTTACACAGGGCATCGAGCAGGGCTGTTTTTCCTGAACCCACCGGACCGGCAATTCCCACGCGCAAGCAAGACATAGTTTTTTCGGGAAAAAGTGAAAAGGAAAGGGTTAAAAATTTTGGGGCTATCCGATAGAAAAAAGAGGGGTTCGCAGGGCGACACGGATTCCCATTATAATAAAAGGTTAACGCAAATCTGAGAATTTGTCAAGCCTTTTTGTCAATAAATTTGGGGAAATCATCGACAAAAAGATCACCAAAAGTCAGTGATTTGGTAGCCAAAATCCGTTAACATCTGCCTAAATAGGGGCAAACTTAAACCGATAACATTACTGTGACATCCCTCTAATCTTTCCACGAATAGACCCCCCTTTCCTTCTAGGGCAAAACAGCCGGCACATTTGAGGGGTTCTTCGGTGTCAACGTAGGCAATAATTGTTTCATCGCTGATATTGGCAAAGTGAACTTTAGTGATCCCACAACGAGTCAAAGTTTGATTATTAACTCGATCGATTAAAGCATGACCTGTATAGAGTGTACCCACCTGACCGCGCATTTTTTGCCAACGATCGATCGCTTCTGATTTATCCTTGGGTTTGCCATAGACTTCCCCCGCTACTTCTAAGACGGAATCACAACCAAGAATCAATCCTGAATCAAATTGGGGGGCGATCGTTTGCGCTTTACATTGGGCTAAAGTTTGGACAAGATGGAGAGTATCATCAGCATTAATTGTCGATTCATCAAAGTTACTTACCCGCACAATCGGATCGATTCCCACCATTTGTAATAGTTTTTTGCGCGCAGGAGAAGCGGAAGCAAGAATCAAGGGAATGGACATAATTTTTTCAGTAAAAAGAGATAGGAGATAGTTAGGTAGGGTGGGTTAGGCAATGACAAATTATTAGACTTAATTATCAATTTATCTATTTGCCGTAACCCACCATCAGTTATCAGTTATCAGTTATCAGTTATTAGATTTGAGTTTTAAGTGACAGTATTAAATAGAAGTTTCCTACTGTCTTTTCACTGTTTACTGATTACTGATTAAGTAAGTATTTTATCTTTAATTGTAAACCGGCTACCTAGTTGATGATAGGTGGTGCGTTACGACGGATTGTTACCTTGAAGTCAAAGCGGGGATTTTTGCCGTCTAACGCACCCTACATTTTACTATTGCCTGTTGCCAGTTTCCCTAACTAACCGAGAAAGAATCAACGATAGTTTCAAAGAGTTCTTGAATTTGCGTCCAACGTTTTTGGGAAGTGGAAAGATTAAAAGAATAGAGTTTATTATTATTAACCGTGACGCTGGCCAGATTATGACGTTCTTGGCCGTTGGCTAATTTAACTTGATATTCGAGGATATAATAATCTTGACCGTCGATTTGATGAGATTCTGAGCGAATTAATTCTACTTCCTTATCGAGATTGGGGTTAAGACTGTTATTTTTCAGGAGACGATAGCCCACTTCCGAGGGTGTCCCTAAATCTGTTAAGGTTTTATTGTCGGGGATGGGATTGATAATAACGCTTAAATTTTCGCTCGTTTCGATCAGGTCATGAAAAACCACATCTACTCCTGCAACTTTTTTCACATCCACCTGCGTCCAACCCTTAGGATATAAAAATTGATAGCCTTGGCTGCCACTGGTGTATCCTTGCAGTCCAGCGATGGGAGTTGCACAACCGGTTAAGAGGAGGGTGGTAATTAGGAGGAAAGTCGCCAAAAGAGATTTAATCATGATATTTTGACCTGTGAGTAGGGCTGTTTAATTTTACCTTGAATTGTTTAGGTGAAGGGATTATGAAAATTAAGAAAAAATTGACAATTATTATGGCTATAGCGACTTTTTTACTGACTATCTCTCCCCTAGTCTCTCAAACTACCGCTAACCCCGTGAAGGCTGTAGAATTTTATAATCGGGGGGTGGATCGTTTAACCGCAGGGGATTACTCAGGGGCGATCGCTGATTTTACTCAAGCTCTACAATTAGAGCCGAAGGATGCCGATGCTTACTATAATCGCGGCTATGCGGAATTAGTTCTCGGCCAGTACGAGCGAGCGATCGCAGATTATACCCAGGCCTTGACAATCAACTCTAATTATGTTAATGCTCTCGGTAATCGTTGTTATGCCTATTATCTGACGAAAAAATACGAGGCAGCGGTGGAAGATTGCACAAAAGCGATCGCTTTAAACGGAAATTTTGCTGATTTCTTTATTTATCGCGGTAATGCTAAGGATGACTTGGGAAGACACCTAGAAGCGATCGAGGATTACACAAAAGCTTTGAGTTTACAGGGAACTAGAGGACAGGATCGCATTTTCTATAATCGCGCTCTAGCCCATAACCGAGCCGGACAGCAGGAAATGGCTTTAAGGGACTATAATGAGAGTCTGAAAATTAATGCTAATTTTGCCGAAGCGTACCACAATCGGGGTTTGACCTATTATAAATTGGGAAACAGGGAAAAAGCGATCGCTGATTTAGAGGAAGCGGCCCGTCTAGCGTTATCTCAGGGTAAACAGGGGACTGCGGCTAAGTCTCAGTCAGCAGTGGCATTAATTCAGGGTCAAAAGCCTTAAAATAGGGAGTAGTTGTGATATTAGCGGTAAAGAGGAGTGAAAGGGGCTAAATCGCAACTACGAGGGACTAAATTTTAGCCAGCTTGGGATGCGTAAAAAGCGACGGCTAACAGTCCACCGACAAGTGTGATCGCAGCAACACCCCAGAAAAGATAATTACGTTGTTGCGATTTAGTGGGGGGAGCCGCTTGATAAACTTTCGGTTCGGCGGCGAAATTATTTAAGCGTCC
>NZ_JASJFE010000313.1:0-3017 GCF_030067735.1 Microcystis sp. M53598_WE2
AAATTTACGCAAAGAAGTGGAAATTTTAGCTAGGGAAAATCAAACCACATTGATGTTATCTAATCAGGTTAAAATGGCCAGAGGTTTAAAAAATGCCACTAACGAATTAATCGAATGGCATATCGATAATTCCCAAAAAATGATTAATCAAGTAACCAGCGATCGCTATTTACAAGTAACCAACAAACCGGAGGAATATAGAGGAGTAGAAATCACTCCCGAATACACTTTAGGAATCCGTACCATCACAGGAAAATTATTAAATCCCGATGTTTTAAGTGCGGGAGAAAAGGAAGCTTTAGCTTTTGCTTTTATCACCGGTTTAAATCAAATAACTGATACTTGTGTTCCCCTAATTATGGATACACCTTTTGGACATTTAGACGAAGAACATCAAAAAAATATTATTAACTCTCTCCCTAATTTAAACTCCCAAGTAATTATTTTAGCCACCGATCGCGATCTTCCCGATCCACTTTTAAATCTGCTGCTTCCCTACACTACTGATATATTTAAAATACACCGTTTAGCTGCCGATGAAGATGCTTCCGTGATTGAAGTAATGGAGAGTTACTAATGCAGAGAATCGATCCCAGTTTGAAGATTTATGCCTCGGAAACTTCCAGAAATTATCTACAGGTACTAAAAGATAATAAAACCTTTGAGCGCATGGTAGATGCCTATTTATTCGCCGCTGCTTTTGCCATTAAACAAGACTTCAGTATCTACGGAACCACTCTGAGCAATCGACAAGATTTAATTACTATTAGCCAAATCGATCCAGAAGTTATTTTAGCTTTAACCGCAGGAATTTATATTATCTGTAAAAAGAATTCCTATCCTCAACCCAGCGATGGCAAAGAAGTTTTAGATAAGATCTGTCAATACGCAGAAGTGGGATTAAGGGAATTAAAAGAACGCTGGCAAGGCAAAGTCAGCAATCAAATCCAAGCTGATATTGAGAGAATTATCGATAATCTCTGAAATTCTCTGGCTCTAACTATCTTTTTTAGCGATAACGACAAATTACATTCTTTCCACACTGCCAAAAAAGACGGGTTCCACCCGAATAGCAACGATACTAGCCGGACGTAAAACCATATATTCCCCTTGGATATTTCTGATCGGAACATTGATAAAATCTTGGGAATCGGCTTTCGGAACTAATTCGTTACTGTACCACTTTTGAAATTCTTGGATAGTCAAAAAACGGACTTCCTCGCGATGTCCACTGCTTAAGAACAAATGTACTGCGTACTCGTCAGCTTTTCTACTCATTTTTTTTAACTAATCAGATTGAATTTTTGTAATAAAGTTGCCATTAAAGGCGGAAAAGTGAGACGCAATTCGCTAAGATCCGAGAAAATTAATTTTTGGTAGCTTGGCAGGTCAAAAGCCAGTTTACCCTTTAATTCCGCCCGATTTTGATAGGTTAGCAGAATTTGTCCGCCCTGTTTACAAGCGATCGCATAACCTAATTCTACACCCACTAGGGGACTGGGCAGTAATTCCGTTTCCTTTTGGCTAATCGCCGTAGCATCGGCAATAAATAATAAACTTTTGCGAATTTTGCGTAGTTGACTATCACTCAATCTGGTGACATTGCCCTCAGTTCGGGGCGTTTCTTCGATGGTTAAGGGCAAACGGGAGCGTTTATTGAGATTTTCGACGGTTTCGGTCAAAATTGTTCTTAAAGCGGTGCTAGAGTCCTTAAATTGGCTTTGGGAGCTAAAATAAATGACGGGATCCAACCAAGCGCTGAGGTCCTGTTTAGTAAAGTAAATTTCTTGGGAAATCAGGTCAATATTCGAGATGACGTAACCGCCACTACCTTCGAGGTAAAATTCCACCCTTTCCCCTTCTAGATAGCGTTGGAACCAGACAGAACCCTGTATCGTCAGACTATCATCGAGAAAATCGGCTCTTAAACCCGATTTTAAGAGACTATTGCGACTTAAGCGCAAGTCGTGGGGACGTTTGACAACCTCGCGGATAGGTTCGTATTTGTCCAGATACCAAGCTTTCAGGGCAATGATGGCCATAGGTGTGGCGATTAAAGACACTCTCCCATTTTAGCAGTAAGCACCGATATCCTCTCCACATTCATCGGCTAGGTAAGAAAGAGCGCGAAATCTTAACATCATCAGGTTTTCGTAGAGGGGATTTAGCTTGCAAAGGGGCGGAATCTCTAGAATTGTCCGGCTAAATAGGGTAATTTTCCTAGCAAAGGGACATTGAGCCGGAATTAGACGACAAATCCGATGAGCCAGTGCAGGTGTATTAATCTCTAGGCGATCAATTCGTTGCCGCAGGGGTTGCCATAAATCCCATTTTGGTTGCGGTGACGGGTTTTTCCGATTGCCTTTCGACCAAGGGGCGATCCAATTAGACAAAATTATTTTATTTGTGGTATAATCCGATACATCAGCATCGACCATAGCTTTACCTTCTATTGATTGACTCATAAGGTTCTATCTGAGATTACGACAGGGCGAACAATCTTTCCCGAAAATCCTCTGGGACGTTCGGACATTTGACCGCTTTAACGATAACATCTCTGGGATAAAATTACCCGTTAAGACTGCACGGGAACGCTGGGGCTGCGGCGAGGAAACTTGAACATTTGTACTAATTTTCCATCTCCGAGTTATCACCTGAAAGCTAATAGGCAACAGACGACAATAAGATAACGTCACCAGTGAGTTAACTAGATTAATCTCTAAGCTTCACCCAAAGATATTGGCTCTGATTAGAGCTATTACTAGGTTAGCAAAAAGTCAGGTTTTTTCACGTCAGCATAGTACACTTTTTCTGGGTATAAAATAGCACCCAGTTTTGTCAAAGATACGCAATCCAAGAAGTGGGGTATGGGGTGTAGGGTGTAGGGTGTGGGGTGTAGGGTGTGGGGTGTGGGAATTATGAATTATCAATTATAAATTATAAATTGGGTAGTTTTTTGCTGTGAATAGTAAACGGTGAACTGATAACTGATAACTGATAACTGATAACTGATAACT
>NZ_JASJFE010000873.1:0-1312 GCF_030067735.1 Microcystis sp. M53598_WE2
AATTTAGGCACTTTTTCCCTGAAAATTAGGTAATTGGCCACCTCAAAACTGGTAAAACCCCACATCCCACACCCCACACCCCACACCCTGCCCCCAGGAAAAACTTTTTCAGCAAACCCTATGTAGGTTGCCTACCCACAATTTGGGCATATTTGGGTAGAATTTGCCTTCTCAATTGTTGAGCAACAATCGACCAAATGGATCGAGTTCGTAACTATTCTGATTGACTGGTATCGCTTGAAATGCTCACACAGCAAACGGATAACAAAATTGGTCAATTGTCAATGGCGTTTGAGATGCGCTCACCCTGGATCATTAATTGCCTCTTGGGAGAATTGATAAATTGCCATTATTTTAAGCCATATTCTTCTCTTAATCTTGTTTTTAACTGCTCAAAAACTAATTCCCCATCGGTTACATTACCCGCTAAAATTTGCTCGGTTGCACTATCAATTTTTTGCCGTAACTCCTCTAATTGAGGGTTAGTTTTCTGACCATCTTCTGCTAAAATAATAATTTCTACTCTTTGACAGGCTCGAAAGGGTAAATCGGATAAAATCAACTGATGCGATCGCTCAATTGTCACATATTTTTTGTCAGCATTCATATTAGTTTTCCTTTTTTTAATTCGGCTAATTTAAACTTTTAAGCACTAATAACTCATTCCCCCGGTCATCAATCACCTTAACGGCAATTTGCCGATGTTCTCCCACTTCAAAAGGTGCGCTGGTTGTCCCTGCTAGATGTTCCCAGACTGATTCCTCATAGGTTCCCTTTAAAGCTTTTTAATCGAATCCCAAGCGCCGGTACGGGGAAAAAATGCCTGATTGACGTGGAAACATAAGCCGTTGTAGTTAGTATCGAGAAACCAAGCGGGGACATTCTTACCCGGTTCTGAGTCCACTTTCATGGTAATCGGGTCAAACACATCTAACCCCAATAACTCCACTTGATATTTACGGCTCTTCGGGAATTGTTATGCAAATAATTAACTTAAAATAAAATTCGATGAGAGCGCCTACGCTCAAAAGTAGCTGAAATCCATATAGGGAAGGACTTAAGGCATCAACAGGTTAATACCAAAAGATAGACAATCGAGTTAAGATTTGATATAATAGCCAAAAACGAGATTATTTTACTTATGATACTTGACAAATTTTTGAACCTAGAAGGAACCTCTATTCAAGGCTATCGACACCTAGAAAATATCGGTATAGTTTGCCGAATCGAATCGAAAAATCAAAAAGCCACCTGTCCTCGTTGTGGGTTAGAGAGCGATAAACTCCACCAAAATCATCGACATTTAGTCAAA
>NZ_JASJFE010000315.1:0-1029 GCF_030067735.1 Microcystis sp. M53598_WE2
GCGAAAAATTCTGATACTCCATCACGTCTCCTCCTCTCTTCATATACTTATTCTAGATAAGTTACCCAATTTGGGCAATAGGGTTATGTCCATTTAGCTTCTCACTATCTAAAGAAAACAGGTTAAACTTGTTCGGGCTGGAGCCTTGACAACAAACCCAGTTTGTAGTTGCACTCTCTTCGCTAAATTCTCTCCCCTTTCCTTGTAGGAGAAAGGCCAGGGGAGAGGTCAATAATTAAGAACCCAATGCGATCACACTATCTGGTAAAGATCAAGTATAATAATAAATATAAAGACCAAATTATTCATCTACCGTTAACTTAATGAAAGCCAAATGAACTTATTAAAACAATCGGACATTCAAGAAAATCCCACAACACTTTACGAACAAGATCTTCAGTTGTGGATTGAGCAAACTATTCATCAATTACAGAATCGACAGTTTGAACAACTGGATATAGAAAACTTAATTGAGGAGTTAAAAGATTTGGGTAAGTCAGAGAAACGCGCCTTAGAGAGCAACTTAATGGTCTTGTTGATTCACTTACTCAAATTAAAGATACAGCATGATGCTCCTGAGACAATGAAAGCAAGTTGGTATAATTCAGTAGATGAGCATCGCCAGCGCGTTCAAGATGATTTACTTAAGACTCCCTCTCTTAAATCTTATCTCTTAATCTCCATCACACAAGCCTATTCCAGCGCTCGTAAAGTCGCCATCAAACAGGGTAAACGCGCTCAATTTGGTATTCGTATTCCCCAAGAAAGTGAGTATCCCCTCGCTTGTCCTTTCACACCTGAACAGATTCTAAATGAGGACTTTTACGGATAAAAACGAAAGTAAACATTATCAATAATAAAACCATGAAACCAGAATAAGTACCTAAGCAAAATTAATTACACATATCTAACCACCTCTTGCCTCTTGCCTATCTTCACTAGGAAATTAATTTTGCACGACTACTTATCAACCATGAAAACAGGTGATATTGTTTTAATGATTAAATTATCATTGAACCCTAACGCACC
>NZ_JASJFE010001041.1:0-1535 GCF_030067735.1 Microcystis sp. M53598_WE2
CATAAAATCCCTAAATAGAGCATTTAATTGATTAATGCACATTCTTAATTCTCCTGACTACTGACTCCTTACTCCTTACTCCTCACCTAACGGAAGATTTTTGATTTTTGCAAGAGAGCTAATATTTACACCGACGTGCCGGAGGGACCCCAGAGAACGTATATTAAAAGCTAATCCCCAAATTATATTAAGTTTCTAATGAAAAAAATCTCGATTTTAGGCTCTACAGGCTCGATCGGCACTCAAACTCTCGATATTGTCACCGATCATCCCGATAAGTTTCAAGTGGTAGGATTAGCCACGGGTAATAATATTCAACTACTATCGGAGCAAATTCGGCAATTTCGCCCGCAAATCGTGGCGATTAATAACGAAAGTCAACTAGAAGACCTAAAAAGCCTAATTTCCGACCTTGACTATACCCCGATTATCCTAGCAGGAAAGGAAGGAGTAATCGAAGTGGCCCGTTATGGCGATTCCGAAAGCGTCGTCACGGGAATTGTCGGTTGTGCGGGATTGCTGCCGACAATTGCCGCTATTACTGCCGGTAAAGATATCGCCCTCGCTAATAAAGAAACCCTGATTGCTGGCGGTCCGGTGGTGCTGCCTTTAGTGGAAAAACACCGAGTTAAATTATTACCTGCTGACTCGGAACATTCAGCTATTTTTCAGTGTTTACAGGGAGTTCCCACTGGGGGATTAAAAAAGATTATTCTCACTGCTTCTGGGGGTGCTTTTCGGGATTTACCCGTGGAAAAATTGCTACAAGTAACCGTAGCTGATGCCCTGAAACATCCTAACTGGTCTATGGGCAGAAAAATCACCATCGATTCGGCTACTTTAATGAATAAAGGTCTAGAAGTTATCGAAGCTCATTATTTATTTGGTGTCGATTATAATGCGATCGATATTGTTATTCATCCCCAAAGTATTATTCACTCTTTAATTGAGTTACAGGATACCTCAGTTTTAGCCCAATTAGGCTGGCCCGATATGCGTTTACCCCTGTTATATGCCTTGTCTTGGCCCGAAAGAATTTATACGGATTGGGAACCTTTAAATTTAGTTAAAGCTGGCAGTTTAACTTTCAAAGAACCCGATCATCAAAAATATCCCTGTATGGGATTAGCCTATGCGGCCGGCCGCGCAGGTGGGGCAATGCCAGCAGTATTAAACGCGGCCAATGAACAAGCGGTAGCATTATTTTTAGAAGAAAAGATTAGTTTCTTAGATATTCCCCGGGTGATCGAAAAAGTTTGCGATCGCTTTGCAATTCATAACACTTCTACCCCTAGCCTAGATGACATTTTAGCCGCCGATAATTGGGCGCGTCAAGAGGTATCTAACTGTCTGATTGCCAATCCGGTCTAGATAGTCTAGATTCTGTAGGGATGTTAACTATAATGTCTCTACAGGTCTAGGATAGAAAAATTACTAATTTCGGCTATTTTTTCTAGTTAACTAGATTTATGATGATCATGACAAAAGTTGATAACCTTCAATAAACCTCTTGCCTAATTAATTTTTGAGGGTTC
>NZ_JASJFE010000463.1:0-2804 GCF_030067735.1 Microcystis sp. M53598_WE2
AGTTATCAGTTATCAGTTATAATCCCCACTTCCCCAATTCTTTAGGAGAATTAAATTATGTGGCCATTTTTGACGCAAGTGAAACTGGAAGATTTTACCCAAGATTATCTAGAATTAACTCAGAAAAATCTCAAAGGGTTAGACAATCTCAAACGAGTTAAAGAAGAAGATATTCAGTGTGGAGTCTCGGAAAAAGAAGCAGTTTATCGGGAAGATAAAATCATTCTCTACCACTTTAAACCCGTGGTCGAAAAACCCTTCGAGATTCCCTTGTTGATGGTATATGCTTTGGTCAATCGTCCCTACATGGTAGATTTACAGGAAGGGCGTTCTTTAGTGGCCAATCTGCTGAAATTAGGCTTAGATATCTACTTAATTGATTGGGGATATCCCACCAGAAGCGATCGCTGGTTAACCCTTGATGATTATATCAATGGTTATGTCGATAATTGCGTCGATTTTATTCGTCAAAGTCACCATCTCGACAAAATTAATCTGTTAGGAATCTGTCAGGGGGGAACCTTTAGTTTATGCTATAGTTCCCTCTATCCCGATAAGGTAAAAAATCTGGTGACAATGGTGACACCGGTGGACTTTTATCAAACCGAGACCCTCTTAAATATGCGGGGGGGGTGTTCCTTGGGAGCCGAAGCATTAGACATCGATTTAATGGTAGATACTATGGGCAATATCCCGGGAGATTTTCTCAACTTAGAATTTCTGGAATTGAAACCTTTGCAGTTAGGTTATCAGAAATACCTTGATTTTCCTGACATCATGGAAGACGAATCAAAATTAGTTAATTTTCTGCGTATGGAAAAATGGATTTTTGATAGTCCCGACCAAGCGGGAGAATCCTATCGACAGTTTCTCAAGGATTTCTATCAGCAAAATAAACTGATTAAAGGGGAAGTGATGTTAGGAGATAAACGGGTAGATTTACACAATCTGACTATGCCAATTCTCAATCTTTATGCGGATAAAGATCACCTTGTCCCTCCCGCTTCTTCCCTCGCTTTAGGGAATTATATCGGTACTTCTGACTATACCGCTTGTGCTTTCCCCGTCGGACATATCGGAATGTATGTCAGTGGCAAAGTGCAACGGGATTTACCCCCCGCTATTACTGATTGGTTGAAAGCAAGAGCTTAACAATCCTCGCACCTATCCCCTTTTCCCAGTTTGGGAGAGGGGTTTAGCACTTTTTTTCTCTACGGGTGTAACACAATACAACACATCGATAAAAAAACATCTACGGGCAGTAAAATAAACTTTTGTAACAGAGGATGTTAAGCACTGTTGCAAGATCGGGCAGAATCGGAGAATCCCGTTCCTTTCGGCTAAACCCCTGTGGTACACTGCAAAGCGTACTCGCTCGTAAGTATGTAGGAGAAAACCTGAGTGTTAAGAGTCGCTGTTGTGGGTTCAGGGCCGGCCGGTTCTTCGGCGGCAGAAACATTAGCTAAAGCAGGCATTGAAACCTATTTATTTGAACGCAAATTAGATAATGCTAAACCCTGTGGTGGAGCGATTCCTCTCTGTATGGTGAGCGAATTTGACCTACCTCCTGAAATTATTGATCGCCGGGTGAGAAAAATGAAAATGATCTCCCCCTCTAACGTCGAAGTCGATATTAATCTCGATAATCAAGACGAATATATCGGAATGTGTCGTCGGGAAGTCCTCGACGGTTTTATGAGAGAACGCGCCCATAAATTAGGAGCGCATTTAATCAACGGAACCGTTTACGGTCTCGACATTCCCACCAATAGCACCGATCCCTATACCCTACACTACGCCGATCACTCCCACGGCAATTCCCAAGGGGAAATGAAATCTCTGAAGGTGGACGTGGTTATCGGCGCCGACGGTGCTAATTCCCGCATTGCCAAAGCTATTGATGCCGGGGATTACAACTATGCGATCGCTTTCCAAGAACGCATCCGTCTTCCTCAAGATAAAATGGCCTACTACGAAGACCTGGCCGAAATGTATGTAGGAAAAGACGTATCCCCCGACTTCTACGCTTGGGTATTCCCCAAATACGATCACGTCGCCGTCGGTACTGGCACAATGAAGGTCAATAAAGCCATGATTAAAGACCTACAAGCTGGTATTCGCGCTCGCGCGGCCCGTCGTCTGGAAGGGGGCGAAATCATCCGCGTGGAGGCTCACCCCATCCCCGAACATCCCCGTCCTCGTCGTGTAGTCGGTCGCGTGGCCCTCGTAGGCGATGCTGCGGGAACAGTTACCAAGTCTTCGGGAGAAGGCATCTATTTCGCCGCTAAATCGGCGCGGATGTGTGCCGAAACCATTGTCGAAGTCACTAACGGCGGCCAACGTATTCCCACAGAGGACGAATTGAAACTCTACCTCAAGCGTTGGGATAAGAAATACGGTATGACCTATCTGGTATTAGATATCCTGCAACGGGTTTTCTACCGTACCGATGCCACCCGGGAAGCTTTTGTGGAAATGTGTTCCGATAAGGACGTACAGAAGATGACTTTTGACAGTTATCTCTATAAAACCGTTGTTCCCGCTAATCCTCTCGTACAGATGAAGATTACCGCTAAAACTATCGGTTCTCTCCTGCGCGGTAACGCTTTGGCCCCTTAAAATCAATTGATAACCAGAAAACCCAATCTTCCCATCGCGGTGGTTGGGTTTTCTTTTGGGTTGTTTCATCGAAAATTTTGGGTCTGAAACCCCGTCGTTCTACGACGGCTTTACTGTTAAATATGAGCATCGTTTACGAAATATATGCTAAAATGTGAGGTATGGAAAAAGCCTATTCTTACCGA
>NZ_JASJFE010000975.1:0-5143 GCF_030067735.1 Microcystis sp. M53598_WE2
CGACCAAGGTATGGATGTTAAAAGTATTATCAAACAGGCGATTATTACCCTAGAAGAACAGGAACGAGAGTTAGAACATAAATTATGTCAGCATATTCTAGTTGCGTGAATAATTATTTTAAGGCCATGGTAATTAAACCCTGTTGACCGAGAAGAATTTCCCGCAGCAGCGTACAAATTCCCACCCAAATAATTGGAGAAATGTCAACTCCTCCTAAGGGGGGTATGAGTTTACGCACGGGGATTAAAAAAGGTTCTGTGGGCCAGGCAATAATATTAAAGGGAAAGCTATTTAAATCTACCTGTGGATTCCAAGTCAGCACGATCCGTAAGATAAACAAAAGGGTCATCAACCCTAAGATAATTGCCAATGTCCAACTTAATGCGATCGCTGTGTCCATAGTCTCCAATCCCGTCTTTTTTACCGATTATCTTCCCTAAAATATAACAGTTTTTGTCTCATTTAATCATCCTAATCGCCCCAGCACCCTGCCAGTTATTCTTGTCAACCTCCCGGGTAAAAATGCCGCCAATAAAAAGTCCCGATAGGGCTTGACAAACCAGCCAGACTTGACTTATACTTTTCTTATAATGGGAATCCGTGTCGCCCTGGAGACCCTCTCTTTTCAGGCCAGATGCAGAAGTAACTTAAAAGATGACAGAATTTCGCATCGAGAAAGACAGCATGGGAGAAATTCCCGTCCCTGCCGATAAACTTTGGGGAGCGCAGACCCAAAGATCCCTACAATACTTTAGTATCGGTGATAATCTCATGCCCCGGGAGATGATTGGGTCCTATGCCATTCTCAAAAAAGCCTGTGCAATTGTCAATCAGCAAAAAAATCGTCTCAGTCAGGAGAGAAAAAACCTTATCTGTCAAGTCTGCGATGAAATTTTAGCCGGACAACACGCGGATAACTTTCCCCTCTACGTTTGGATGACGGGAAGTGGCACCCAATTTAACATGAACATCAACGAAGTCATCTCCAATCGTTGTAGTCAACTGACGGGGAATCCTCTGGGTAGCAAAACTCCCGTGGATCCCAACGATCATGTTAATATGTCCCAATCGACTAATGATTCCTTTCCCTCGGCCATGTATATTGCCGTTGCCTTGGCAGTCAAGGAAAAATTAATTCCCAGTCTGCAACTATTACGGAATAGTCTCGATGAAAAGGCGCAATTATGGGCAAATATAGTTAAAATTGGTCGCACTCACCTACAGGATGCCACCCCTTTAACCCTCGGACAAGAATTCTCCGGTTATGTGGGTTTATTGGATGATGGCAGCGATTGGCTAGAAAAATGTCTAGAAAAAGTCTATCGTTTATCCTTGGGAGGAACTGCCGTCGGTACGGGAATTAATGCTCCCCCAGATTTTGATCGAGATGTGGCTGCCGAAATCGCTAATCTGACCAAATTACCTTTTATTACCGCCCCTAATAAGTTTACCGTGCAAGGTTCCCACGATGCTCTGGTTTTCTTGAGTGGGGGACTGAAAACTATCGCTAGTTCCCTCTATAAAATTGTTAATGATATCCGTTTACTTAGCTGTGGTCCCCGTTGTGGATTAGGAGAATTACAGCTGCCGGAAAACGAACCGGGTTCTTCAATTATGCCGGGGAAAGTTAATCCCACCCAATGCGAAGCTTTATCGATGATAGCAGTGCAGGTGATGGCTAATGATTTAGCGGTGACGATGGGAGGCGCCGGAGGACATCTGGAAATGAATGTCTATAAACCGCTGTTGATTCATAATCTCATGCAGTCTATCCGTTTGCTCACTGATGGTTGCGCTAATTTCTGTCAGTTTTTGGTTAAGGGGATGACTGCTAATCAAAAACAAATTGAGACTTTTTTAAATCAATCCTTGATGCTGGTGACTGCCTTAAGTCCCGTGATTGGCTACCAAAAGGCTGCCTACGTCGCTCATTATGCCCTAGAAAAGGATTTAACCCTGAAAGTGGCAGCCTTGCAACTGGGATACATCAAGGAAGCGGATTTTGATCGCATTGTTGACCCCGCTAAGATGGTCAATCCCTACGTTGCCGATGGTTAATTCTCTGAGGGGTTGACTACCGTAAAAATCAGAGGTCGCAGGCAGGCACGGATTCCCATTATATATATAAGTATAAGGCAAGCGGCGGGATTTGTCAAGCCCCGCCGGTGAAAATTTCCGCTAAACTTGGCTAATGATAGCGAAGAAAACAAACAGAAAAACCATAAATGCCCCTGCCATGCGGAAGAAGGATTTAGGAAGATTAATAAATTTCTCCAGTTTCAAGAAACCCACCAGAAAATAAGCGGCGATTGCTAGGAGAATCGGGATAACCACGCGCAAGATTGTGCCAAGGGGACCAGAGAAAAACTCACCGATTTTATAGCGGGGTGTATTTTCTTCTGCGTGAGGAGGAATAGTTACACTTGTCCAAGTTTCTCCCCCATCGGTGGAACGAAAAACTGTAGTTTTAGCGCCACCAAAACCGAATAAAGTTTGATCTTGAGCGTAATTAGGAGAAAACTGGACGGAGATACCAGAGGAAGGGATACTATGAATTTTCACTAGGGGTATTTTAGGATCACCAATTGATTTAAAAGTTTCTCCTCCATCGGTAGATTTAAACAAGCCATTTCCCTGTAAACTAACTATTACCGTGCGATCATTAGCATAATCAGGAGAGATAGCAATGGTTTCTACTGATGCCTGCGGATTAAACCCTGGTTTCTCTAATTTTGTCCAACTTTTAGCCCCATCTTTGGTGACAAACAAACCAGAAATTGTCCCAGCAAAAATAGTTCCATCACTGGGATAATTGGGAGACATTGCCAACTGCACATTAGGGGTTTTTGATAGAGGTGTTCCTTGGCTGACATTTTTCCAAGTTAGTCCACCATCAACACTTTGATAAATACCCTCTGTTCCCGTGACAAACAAAGTTTTATCCTTAGCAAAATCAGGGGAAGCTACCATGGCAGGGGCATAATTACCAAAAATTCCGCCCACTTCACTGATATTTTTAACTGTATTTCCTCCATCGGTAGAACGAAATATTCTACCCTGCTGATTGGTGAGAAAAAGAGTTTTATCCTTGGCAAAATCTGGGGAAGGAACTATCCTCGGACCGCGGACTTTCTGATCGATTTCGATAATTTTCCAGAAATCACCACTGTTATCGGATTTGGCAAATTTATTGCGTAAAAACCCAGCAAAAATAGTTCTATCTTCTCCATAGTTAGGAGAAAAGGCAATGTCAAAGAAACGCCGGGGATCTTGTCCTGATTCTTCGGGATCCTTGCCAAGTCGATAAACCTCTAAACCGCGATTAATTGGTGTCCAAGTTTCCCCTTTATCCCGACTGATGAAGATATTGCCTATATAATTAGCAATGACGACAGTACCATCCTCGGCATAATTAGGAGAAACCGCCATGGCGATAACTGTTCCCCGGGCTAAAGTTTCTATTTCCTGCCATTGTTTGCCGCTATCCGTGGTTTTAAATAAGCCATTAAATCCCCCTAAAAACATCGTATCTTCAACGACTTTTAAATCCATAAAATGGGGAACTTTATAATCATCAGCTTGTTTGTCTTTGGTTAAACCCCCGCTCATTTTTGTCCAACTTTTGCCCCCATCTTGCGAAACATACATTCCGTCATACCAAGTGATGGCATAAAGGGTTGAATTTTGGGCATACTGGGGAGAAATAACGATGTCTTCGATGATTTTATCCTTAATTCCTTCGTTAACAGCTTGGAAGCTTTTACCATCATCAACGGTTTTAAAAATACCTGCTTCTTTTGTGCCGACAAAAAAGGTTTTATCCCTGTCTAAATTAGGAGAAAAAGCAATTGTATCCACTGCCCCCACATTAGCAGGTAAGGGGAGATTCTGCCAAGTTTTCCCCCCATCGGAGGAACTGTATAATTTACCCTGTTCATCCCCGAAAAAAATTCGATCAGGATTGTTGGGAGTAATAGCTAGAGAGGTTATCAGTGCCGTGGTGGGAAAAATATTTGACCAATTTTTACCGCCATCTTCGGTTAAATAAACCCCTTTTTCTAATCCCACTGCCGCTACTATATTGGGATCGGAAGGGGCAATTTCTAGGAAGTTAATAAAGTTAGTTTCTAAACCCTGATTAACTTTCTGCCAAGATTCCCCCGCATCTTCACTTTTATAAATACCATCGGATCTTGAAGCTAAATAGAGAATATTTTTATTGAGGGGAGATAGGGAGAGGGAACTTAATTCCCCCGTATAATCTAAACCTTGAATTAATCTTTTCCAGTTGCTACCTCCGTCGCTAGATTTATAAAAGTTATTTCGCACCAAGATATATACTGTATTATCTGTCTGGAAATCAGGAGAAACTTCCACTTGACTAATTACATCATGGGGACGATGGGCAAAAGCAGCATTACCCCAAAGACAAAAAACTGTAGCGATTATCAATAAAATGAGATTAAACTTGTGGGCGAATCTCAGCAAACTTTGGCGATTAATCATAGTTAAACTGCTAATATCGAGGATAAAAATTGACCTAATCTAGCAAAGGGCGATCAAAATTTGACCAAGGTTTCTGTAAGAGTATAGACGAAAATGGCGATTATAACCATTACTAAAATCAGGCTTATTTGCTATCAGCATAGATTAGAACCAATCTCTACACTTTGATTATTGTAGAGACTCATTGCCTTTTGTAACCCTTGTTTGAGACCAAGTTCGATCGCTTTTCTGGACAAGTCTAACACTTTCAAGATCACTTGGTTTTCTTGGGGGGTGAATCGGCCTAAAACGTGGGAAATTGTCGCTTTTTCGGTTGATTTACCGATTCCTATGCGTAAACGAGCGAAGTTTTCCGTGCCAACGTGGGCAATCATCGATTTAATACCGTTGTGTCCGCCAGCCGATCCCGATAGACGGATTCTCAACCGGCCTAGGGGCAGATCCATATCATCGTAAATGACTAAAATCGACTCTGGAGCTAGTTTATACCAGTCCAGCACCGATCGCACCGATTGCCCGGAGCGATTCATATAGGTTTGGGGTTTTAAAAGACGAATTTTGCCCGGGAGAGGACTGTCACCTTCGGCAATAAAACCTTGAAATCGCTTGTTTTCCTGCCAAGATAGCCCCCAATCC
>NZ_JASJFE010000774.1:0-1419 GCF_030067735.1 Microcystis sp. M53598_WE2
TCACAAGGCAGCCGAGAAACAGTAAAATAGGTTTAGCGATCGAGCTTCGGTTATGTCTGATCAGCATGGATAAAGTGATAAAAGAGAGTCTTCTTTCATTCTAGCGATTCTAGTTTCTCCCTGCTGCTTTTTCTTAATTTAAAGATAAACTTAAGAAACTATAGCCTGGTTAGGGCAATAATTTAGCTGAAAGTCAGCAATTTTCCCTAATTTTAGCGAGGATTAGCAGACTGGAGTATTTCTCGAAAAATCCTGCGTCGATAGGAAGGAGATTCATTGCTCATATTCCATAAAGTTTCGTAGAAAAAGAAAGAAACACCAAAATTTTGCTGTCTCGATTTTTCCACTTGTTGAGTAATATTAACCATCGGAATCGGACGACCTTTTAAACCAGATAAAATCCCAATAGCTACGGGGATAGATTCTCTAGCTTGCTGTAATTCTGGTTGAGATAATTCCCAGTCAAAGGCGTTCATATCAGTTCGATACACTTGTATTATTAACTCATCAATCAAGTTTTTTTGTTGCCATTTTTGCCAATCTAAAAGATAGGATTCTAGGGAGAAAGTGTAGGGATTAGGAGATAGGGAAATAATCGCTGTAGGTTGGCGCTTTTTAATCATCTGGGCTAAACTATTCATATAGTCAGTAATTTTATCGGCCCGCCATTGAATCCATGCTTTATCTTGGTAATCTTGCGGGGGTAATTGTCCCGAATGTTCCCTTTGATAGAGTTTAATCGTGGTTTCATCATAGCCAAAATCGGTGGGATAACCAAAATGATCATCAAACTGAATTCCTTCTATATCGTAGTTAGTAATAATCTCGCTGACTAAATCCGTAATAAAGTTTTGTACTTGCGGATGTAAGGGATTTAACCACACCCGTTGATGCACTTTTCCTTCCCACCAAATCACACTTTTATCCTGTCTTTGGGTTAACCAATCGGGATGTCGTTTGGCTAATTCTGAATCCGCAGGAGCCATAAAACCAAATTCAAACCAGGGAATAATTCTTAATTTTTTCCGATGACCTTGGCTAATTATTTCCTCTAAAAAGTCGCGATTTTTTAAAGATTCATGGGGATCGATCGCTCGTCCTGTCACTTTTTCTGCTACCTTAGAAGGATAGAGTGTATAACCCCAATTCCAGACCGTGGGATAAATAGTGTTAAAGTTTAAATCAGCCAACCTATCAAGGGCATCTTTTAGGGTTTCTGGTTTAAATAATACCTCACTATCGATATTAGTTAACCAAACTCCACGAATTTCAGGTTTTGCTTGGGTTTGATTGCTGGATTGTGCTGGATAATTAAAGGTTATCGTCATGATACAAGCAAAGATAATTAAAAATATTAACCAGCTTATTTTCCCGTATCTTTGACTATAAATCACTAAACCATCGGCGAAATTATTAAAA
>NZ_JASJFE010000703.1:0-7782 GCF_030067735.1 Microcystis sp. M53598_WE2
TGATTACTGATTACTGATTACTGATTACTGATTAGGTGACACTTTGAAACAATTGGGGCCAATCGAGATTGGGAGCGTCTGGGGGGGCAACAATTTCGAGAATTTTATTGTTAGCGGCGGGATAAAATAAGGATTCTACGCAAACCGAGGCCACTTTTGTGCGGGGAATATTGCCCTCAGAAAGGGTATCGGCGGATGACATTTTAATGGCATTAAGATTATCATCGTTTTTGAGGCCTCCGGGGCGCACAATCGTGTAGGTTAGTCCACTATTGATTAAATAGTCTTCCGCTTGTTTTTTCCAGAATAAAATTAACCAAAAGAGATTGAGGGGGTGGAAAAAGTTGGATACACAGAGGGAAGTAACGAGAACAAAATGTTCGATTCCTTTCTTTTTTGCGGCATCGATGAGATTTTTAGTTCCCAAGTAGTCCACTAACAAAGGTTCCGTGGGATTAAAGCTCGGTCTGGCTCCCGTGGCGCATAGCAAAACGCTACAATCAGCGATTAGTGCCTCTAACTTATCGGCCTGTTGGACATCTCCGACGACGATTTCCACCCCTGCTGGCAAAATTTCCGCCGCTTTCTCTGGGTTTCTCACCAAAGCGCGTACGGGAATCTGACGTTCGACTAATTGGGCAACGATTCTCCGTCCCGTTTCCCCCGTGGCTCCTGCTACAAATGCTTTCATCGCTTCTTGACCAAATGGTTTTTAACAATACGTTACACTAATTTCGATTCTACAAATTTCCCTGATCCTTTGGCGGTTAATCCCCAAATGTTTCCAGCACTATCATTTTCCAGGTTTTAAGTCATGCAGCGTCCCCCCATTAACTCCCTAGCTCTCGAATCTGTAGAAGTCAAAGAAGACAATCAATTTCTCGGTTTTCAAACCCATTTTGCCGGATGTATGGATATGTATAGCAATCAGGACAAGGTTGCCGATTATCTGGGCGCTCACGAAGGTTGGTTTTGTCGTTGTGCCGAACCGATGAAAACTCTGCCCTTCGGTGACAATGGTTATATTATCACCATCGGTAAATATGGAGCTTTTGGCTATGAACTGGAGCCGAAAATCGCTGTGGTTCTGGAACTTCCCGTCAATGGAGTCTATCATACTCGCAGTGTCCCCATTCCCGATCAACCGTTTTTGGGCTATCTAGTGGATTATCAGGCAATTATGAAACTAGAGGAAATGCCGCTATCTTCTCCTAGTCAGGAAATTGAGGCAATTTTTCGGCAACAGGGACGGGATATTCCGGCGGTTATCACCCAAGTCACCTGGGAACTGCGTATGGATGTTATGGTTAAGTTTCCCAAGTTTATTTATAAGATTCCCCGTCCCATTCTCCAAAAAACCGGTGATAAACTGTTGACGCAAATTGTTCGCCAAGTTTCCCCTCGCTTAACCTACAAAGTTCAAGAGGATTTTCACTCTAGCTTTAATTTACCCCTACCCCCTGCCTCCAGTCGTCTTTTCCATCGTCTCGACTCATCCGAGGTTGGGCTGCTTGCCTAGGGTTTGGGGAGTCTGTCAACAGTAATCAGTAGAGCTTGCTGATGGGAAACCAAGGAAAAATAAAGATTTGCTAACGGTGCTGGTCAGTCTAAGCTAGAATTATTAAGAAATGTTTACTTGTAAAAATAAACCTAAGACTACTTCAATATTTTATGTCTCTGCCTATCCGTAACGTTGCTATCATTGCTCACGTTGACCACGGGAAAACCACCCTCGTCGATGCACTCCTCAAACAGTCGGGAATCTTTCGAGAAGGGGAAGATGTACCCACCTGCGTCATGGATTCCAATGACCTCGAAAGAGAACGCGGTATCACCATTCTGGCCAAAAACACCGCCGTTCGTTACCAAGACACCCTGATTAACATCGTCGATACTCCCGGTCACGCCGACTTTGGTGGCGAAGTGGAACGGGTTTTAGGTATGGTGGACGGTTGTATCCTGATTGTCGATGCTAACGAGGGGCCGATGCCCCAAACCCGTTTTGTGCTGAAAAAAGCCCTAGAAAAGGGATTAAGACCGATTGTCGTGGTTAATAAAATCGATCGCCCTAACGTCGATCCTAACCTAGCCGTGGACAAAGTTTTCGATCTGTTTGTGGAACTGGGTGCCGATGACGACCAATGTGATTTTACTACTCTGTTCGCTTCCGGGATGCAAGGATTCGCCAAAGAAAGCCTCGAAGACGAAGACAAAGATATGCAGCCCCTGTTTGAGGCGATTTTACACCACGTTCCACCACCGGCCGGGGACGTTAACAAACCCCTACAGCTGCAAGTAACCACCCTCGATTACTCGGAATACTTAGGACGCATCGTTATCGGCCGCATCCATAACGGCGTAATTAAAGCTGGTCAACAGGCAGCTTTAGTAAAGGATACGGGCGCGGTTGTCAAGGGTAAAATAACAAAACTTCTTGGTTTTGAGGGCCTCAAACGGGTGGAACTAAACGAGGCCAGCGCCGGTAATATCGTTGCTGTGGCCGGTTTTGCCGACGCTAACATCGGGGAAACCGTAACTTTAGCCGATGACCCGCAAGCTTTACCCCTAATTAAAGTCGATGAACCGACCCTACAAATGACCTTCTCGGTGAACGATTCTCCCTTTGCCGGTCAGGAAGGCACTTTTGTCACCTCGCGGCAAATTCGCGATCGTCTAATGCGAGAATTAGAAACTAACGTCGCCCTGCGGGTGGAAGAAAGTGATTCTGCCGAGAAATTCCTAGTTTCGGGACGGGGAGAACTGCATTTAGGCATTCTCATCGAAACCATGCGTCGGGAAGGCTACGAATTCCAAGTATCGCAGCCGCAAGTTATCTACCGGGAAATTAACGGTCAACCCTGTGAACCCTACGAATACCTCGTTTTAGATGTACCCGAAGAAGCGGTGGGTTCCAGTATCGAACGTCTCGGCCAACGGAAAGGGGAAATGCAGGATATGCAGACGGGCAGCAATGGCCGTACTCAATTGGAATTCGTGATTCCGGCCCGGGGTTTAATCGGTTTCCGGGGGGAATTTATCCGTCTGAGTCGCGGTGAGGGGATTATGAACCATAGTTTTCTGGAATATCGTCCTTTCTCCGGGGAATTGGCCACCCGTTACAATGGCGTGATTACTGCCTTTGAGGAAGGAGTCGCCACTTTCTACGCCCTCAAAAACGCCGAGGACCGGGGAGTATTTTTTATTACTCCGGGGACAAAAGTGTATAAAAACATGATTATCGGCGAAAGCAACCGGCCTCAGGACGTGGAGATCAATATCTGCAAAACTAAACAGTTAACTAACCATCGTTCCGCCACCGGGGATGAATTGGTTCAGTTACAATCCCCCGTGGATATGAGTCTCGAACGCGCCCTCGAATACATCGGACCGGATGAGTTGGTAGAAATTACCCCGAAATCGATCCGTCTGCGTAAATTACCGGTGAAAAAGTTAGCCAAACGTTAATCGGTTTTGACAAAATCCGGCGGCAATATCTAACAAAGAAATCCACTCAGATTTTCAACAAAACTGAGATGATAGAAAAAAGTGCCTTGAGTTTGAGGGTAAAGAATCTGCTGTGAGCTATTCTGCTACTTTGATGCGACATCCGATGTTTCCCGCCGCGTCGGACAGCAATCGTCTTCGTCTCTTTTCGGGATCCGCTAATGTATCTCTTGCCCAAGAGGTGGCCCGTTATCTGGGCATGGATGTGGGTCCGATGATTCGTAAACGTTTCGCCGATGGTGAATTGTACATCCAGATTCAGGAATCGATCCGGGGCTGTGATGTCTATTTAATTCAACCCTGTTGCAATCCCGTCAACGATCATTTGATGGAATTGTTGATCATGATTGATGCCTGTCGTCGTGCTTCTGCCCGACAAATTACCGCCGTAATTCCCTATTATGGTTATGCTCGCGCCGATCGCAAAACCGCCGGCCGGGAATCGATCGCCGCTAAACTGGTGGCTAATCTGATCACGGAAGCGGGGGCAAGTCGCGTGTTGGCCATGGATTTGCATTCGGCCCAAATTCAAGGTTATTTCGATATTCCCTTCGATCACGTTTACGGTTCCCCAGTGGTGGTGGACTATCTTCTCAGTAAACAATTACCCGATATCGTCGTCGTCTCTCCCGATGTGGGTGGGGTGGCCAGGGCGCGGGCTTTTGCCAAAAAACTCAATGATGCTCCCCTAGCAATTATTGATAAACGCCGGCAAACCCATAATGTGGCGGAAGTGATGAACTTGATCGGCGATGTTAAGGATAAAACGGCGGTTTTAGTCGATGATATGATCGATACGGCCGGTACGATCGCTCAAGGGGCGCAGTTACTGAAAGCCAAGGGGGCGCGACAGGTTTATGCTTGTGCCACCCATCCGGTTTTTTCTGGTCCTGCGATCGAGCGTTTATCCAGTGGCATAGTCGAGGAAGTGATCGTTACTAACACGATTCCCGTCCCCCAAGAACATCTTTTCCCGCAACTGAAAGTCTTGCCGGTTGCCCCGATTCTGGGTGAGGCCATATGGCGCATTCATGAGGACAATTCCGTGAGTAATATGTTCAAATAGATGGCCGAATCCCCCTAAAACTAGGGGGAATTTTTATATTTAGCCCTTTTCTGTGGAAATGGGGTGGGTTAATGGCATTATCAACCACTCCATCTCGCGGAGAGAGGGGGAAGGTGTAGAGAGAGAATCGATCGGAAAATTAAATATAGCAATTCTTAAACTTCACTGGTTATTTCACAGTCTTGCCGTACAATGGAGATGCAGAACAGTTCTTCCGATAGTTATTGTGTTCTATTAGCTAAAAACGCTTAATATAGGAGATAAATAGCCTAAAATGTCCAAAGTGGTCGGTATTAACAATCCACTGATCGATCCAACTCCTCCAGAGGTTCACTTAACTAATGCACCTCTAGTGTGTGTGCTTGGACAAGTACGGTTCCCACAAATTCTGGCCGTTGAGGATAGGAAATTTGTGACTCCATTTCAGGAAGCTATTAGAACAAAGTATCCTAAGTTACGGCAGGAACGAACTTATCAATTAACTTTTGATAATCAAGAAAAAGATGCCGTCAGATCTCAAGCTGAGGTTATCTGGCAATTTACAGATGCCAATAATCATTGGCGAGTCTCATTAGCGTCTAATTTTGTAGCCTTAGACACATCAAAGTATGTCAGTCGTCAGGACTTTTTAGAGCGAATGAGAGAAGTTTTAACTGCGGTTAATGAACATATTCAACCCAACCTTGTTGAGCGAATCGGTATTAGATATGTTGATCGTATTGAGGGTATTGATGTAGGGAATATTTCTAATTTAGTCAGATCAGAACTGATAAATATCACCGCGTCAACATTTCAAGAACATATTCTTCAAAGTTATAATGAATCTCTGTTTCAGTTACCTAATACCCAAGGGACACTTGTAGCAAGATGGGGATTGATTCCCAGTAACGCTACTTTTGATCCAAATGTCCTTGAACCGATTGATCAACCGAGTTGGTTTCTTGATTTAGATATGTCTATTTCAGAGAATCAAGAATTTGACGTTGAAAAAATTTTAGAGGATGCAAAACGATTTTCTGAAAGAATTTATACTTTTTTTAGATGGTCAGTAACCGAAGAATTTCTAAGACGCTTTGGAGGTGAACAATGAGTAACTTAGTGATTGAACGTTCAAATACTTTTGGCTCAATCAATCCTCAAAAACGATTTAGAATGATTCCTGGTATTGCGGAATCCAGTACCATTGGCTATGATAATCTTGCCGCTCAAAAGTTACTAGCGATTTCAGAAAGAACTAATAGCGAAATAGTTGTTCCGAAGCACAATCCTCATCTTTTTCAAGATAGTCAAAAAGCGATTAATGAACTCAGAAAAACCAGTGGACTGACCTGGGAGCAAGTTGCCAAACTATTTAATGTTTCACGTCGAAGCATTCATTTTTGGGCAAGTGGACAGACTCTAGCTAGTGACAATGAGGAGAAATTAAATAGATTACTGGGAGTGATTAGATATATTGATCGAGGAAGTGCAAGTCTTAACCGTAAGTTATTATTGAATCCTAATGCTGATGGGGAACTACCTTTAGACCAATTAATATCAGGAGAATATGATAAAGTAAAAGAAAACCTTGGGCGTGGTAATCCACCCAAAAGACCTAAATTAACACCCTTGTCTGAGGAGGAGAGTGAGCTTCGTAGGCCTTTACCACCGGAGATATTAATTGATGCTTTACAAGATTCTATTCATAGTGATGTTGGACGTTCTAGACCTGCTAAAACATTGAGGAGTGGTCAAAATCGCAGTGGAAAGCAAACAGATTGATCTCATTAACAATGAGTTACAAACATGGTGTCAAGGGGATTTTGTTTTAGGAGAACAGTGGTTTGTTCATCGATTTAATCCTCAATTTCCTCTTACACCTGATTCTAGAAAGCAAGATGCTGAAGAAAATGATCTTGTAGAATCGGAAGTAAAAGGTCTAGTTGTTGTTACACAAACTTGCGATATTGTCCGTTCTTGTTGTGAACGTCCTTTTCTAGAAGTTGTTCCTCTGGTAGAAATTGAAGCTGAAAAAATTAGTGAGATAAAAAAAGGCAGACGACCTCAATACGTTTACATTGAAGGAGTTGCCAAACTAAACTTAGTAGCTGATCTCGATAGGGTAATGACAGTCGAAAAAGCATTGATCTTACAATGGAATCGTCAACAGGGTTGTGTAACTGATCAAGAAAAAAGACTCTTAAGACAAGCGATAGCAAGAAAAAGAATTCGTTTTGCTTTTCCAGATGATTTTGTTCAATTTGTCAGTAAACTTCAAAACCGGATGCAAGATAAGCATACTAAACAAAGTGATGAAGGGGAAGCCTTACGAGCTTTGCGGGAAATTAGAGTTAGTGCAAGACCTTCGTGGAATGATGAAAATCCTGAACTTATGTTTTATTTTATTCGTGAAGAAGAACAAGAGGACTATAATGACATTGGATGGGACAAATGGCTAGACAAGTGGTTAAATTTATTACCTAACTCTGGACGTTTTCAGTCTGATGGTTTAGTAGTAAGCTTAGAAGATATGACCGCAAAAGATTATGTTGAGAGTGATCAACTGGATCTTGAGCATTTGTCTATGGCCCAAAGCAATATTGAAAATTTAGATTTATAGAAAACTATAATTACAAAAGTTTTCCAAATATTGTCGCAATTCTGATACTGGTGAGATACAAAGTCTCCAGTTTTAGGGAAGAGGGAGAAACAAGCTGATGGCTAAAAAACTGATAACTGATATTAGTTACTGTACCTCATAATAATGAAAAATCTCTAGTCATTTCGATCGCAATTGAGAAGACCAATATTAGACCAGTGGAGGCTTTCACCGGTCAAGAATGTCTAGAATTTATTGAGAATGACTAAATTTTCTTGACATTAATTCTGATTTGTGGCAGCGTCGGGGTTGTCAAGTCCTCCCAGACGATTGAAGGGCCAAAAACGCACCACAGCGCGACCGATTAAGTTGTCCCGGGGAACGAAGCCCCAAGCGTGGGAATCATAACTATTATTGCGATTATCGCCCAAAACCAAATATTGATCGGGGGGAACTGTCACCGGTCCGAAAGCATAATTAGGTTCTTCGGCGATATACTTTTCCGCTAAAACTTTACCGTTGACGTGAACTAGACCGTTTTTGACTTCCACCTTATCCCCCGGCAGTCCAATCACCCGTTTAATAAAAGCATCATGAAAATTTTGAGCTTTCAGGGCGGCTGTCGGACTAAAAA
>NZ_JASJFE010000368.1:0-8794 GCF_030067735.1 Microcystis sp. M53598_WE2
CCACTATGAAATTTTATCAAATCGCTGTAACCATCACAACATCGTTGTTAAATAATAATCTTTCTCAATTAATTCTTAAGGATTTATAAATATTGCGGAATGTTAATTTAAATATTCTCAAGTTTTTGCAGTCAATAAATAATTTTTGCTTATCTTTGATCAACAGAGGCAGTCCCAATGAAAAAATTTTCACCCCCACAGATGAAAGAGGTTTCTTTCCCTACACCCTACACCCCACACCCTACACCCCACACCCCACACCCCACACCCTACACCCCACTGAAAAAGCTCCGGCGTTCGATCGCCCGGATAGATGGTCGGGGATTTGGGTTAGGGTAGTAAAAGATACAGATTACCCACCCTTCCAGACCAACAATTATGACGAACACCAGTAACCCGCTGCTTGCCGGTCAAGGATTACCGGCTTTTGACCAAATCCAACCCGGCCTGATTGTCCCTGGCATGACGCAACTTTTGCAGGAACTGGCCAGAGAATTAACCGATCTAGAAGCGCAGATTGCCCCCACCTGGGAAAAATTAGTCGAACCCCTCACCCGGATCGAAGAACGTTTAAGCTGGAGTTGGGGGATTATCGGTCATCTGATGGGGGTAAAAAATAGCCCAGAATTGCGTCAAGCTTACGAAACCGTACAACCGCAGGTAGTCGAGTTTATTAGCCGTTTAAGCCAAAGTAAACCCATTTATGAGGCATTTTTGTCCCTGCGCCAAGGGGAAAGCTGGGGGCAATTAGACGAGGCACAACAGCGCATTGTCGAAGCATCCCTGCGGGATGCCCAATTGGCTGGGGTGGGATTGGTAGGGGAGAAAAAAGACAGATTTAACGCGATTCAACTGGAATTAGCGGAAATCACCACGAAATTTTCTAATAACATCCTCGATGCCACCAAAGCTTTTCAACTGAAACTAACAACCCCAGAAGATATCGCCGGTTTACCCCCTAGTCTCCTTAGTTTAGCCGCCCAAACCGCCCGAGGCCAAGGAGAAACTAACGCCAGCACCGAAACTGGCCCCTGGGTGATTACCCTAGATTTTCCCAGTTATTTCCCCTTTATGAAGTACAGCGATAATCGGGAATTGCGCGAAAAACTCTATAAAGCCTACGTTAGTCGGGCCGATCTGGGAGAATTGGATAATAATCCCTTAATCGATCGCATTTTGCAACTTCGTCAGGAACAGGCCCATCTTCTAGGTTATAGTACCTACGCCGAGGTCAGTCTTGCCAGGAAAATGGCCAATTCTGTGGATGAAATCGAGAAATTGCTTGACAATTTACGCCAAGTAAGCTATGAAGCGGCAAAACAGGATTTAGAGGCCTTAAAAACTTTTGCGGGAACCGACGATCTCAAGCATTGGGATATAGCCTATTGGTCAGAAAAACAGCGTCAGGCCAAGTTTAACTTTAGTGCCGAGGAATTACGCCCCTATTTCCCCCTACCACGGGTTTTAGAAGGCATATTTAGCCTCGCTAAACGGATTTTTGGGGTGGAAATTATCGCTGCCGACGGTAAAGCACCTATCTGGCATCCTGATGTGCGTTATTTCCAGATTAACGACGAAAAGGGCGAAAAAATCGCCTATTTCTACCTCGATGCCTACAGTCGTCCCGCCGAAAAACGCGGCGGTGCTTGGATGGATGTCTGTATCGGTCGCGCCAAAACTGGTGCCGAGGTGCGTTTACCTGTGGCTTATTTAATCTGCAATCAAACGCCTCCAGTGGACGGAAACCCCAGTTTAATGACCTTTGAGGAGGTAACTACCCTATTTCACGAATTTGGCCACGGTTTACAGCATATGTTAACCACTGTGGATTATTCCGGCGCAGCGGGTATTAATAACGTTGAGTGGGATGCGGTGGAATTGCCCAGTCAATTTATGGAAAATTGGTGTTATGATCGCCCTACTTTAATGAGTATGGCCAAACACTACGAAACCGGTGAAACTCTCCCCGAACATTACTATCAAAAACTGCTCCTAGCTAAGAATTATATGAGCGGTTCGGCTATGCTGCGTCAGCTACATTTGTCTTTAGTAGATTTGGAATTACACCATCGTTATCAACCCAATGGCGGCGAAACTCCTAAACAAGTCAGACAGCGTTTAGCGGCGACGACGACGATAATTCCTCCCCTACCAGAAGATGCTTTCTTATGTTCTTTTGGGCATATTTTCGCTGGCGGTTATGCGGCGGGTTACTATAGTTATAAATGGGCAGAAGTTCTCAGCGCCGATGCTTTTGCCGCTTTCGAGGAAGTGGGATTAGATAACGAAGAAGCAGTGAAAGCGATCGGCCGCCGTTTTCGCGATACTGTCTTAGCTATGGGGGGAAGTTCTCATCCTATGAATGTTTTTAAAGCTTTCCGCGGTCGCGAACCTAGTACCGAGCCTCTCCTCCGTCATAGCGGCTTATAAAAGTAGCCAAACACTTTTCTTGGTGGTGCGTTACGGCAATATTTAGCTCTTGATTTTTTCCCTAAAAACAAGGGATTGTCTGACGCACCCTACTTGACTATATTGTGATAAGTAGGTAGGCGTTAAAAGTTGTCAGATGCCCCCCTTATTAAGGGGGGATTAAGGGGGGATCCCCCCGCCTATCGGCACCCCCCTTATCAAGGGGGGCAGGGGGGATCGAACCTAAAATCCATTTTTAATTTAATTATAACCAGCTACTTAACTTAAAACTTAAACCTGATCACTGATAACTGGTCACTGATAACTGATAACTGATAAGCGATCTCAGTATATTGGGGTTGCTTTCTCGTTTTTGCAAAGAAATATATCGAAATCGGCAGCGGATAGGAAAATTCGTGCGAGAATCTTAAAAAATAATTAAATCGCTCTAGGAGTAGCCAACGATTTTGTGATTATCGATCCAAATCCACCAATTAGCACAATGGGAGGCTCTTATGGAAAAGCAGCCATCAGCAATCGATACCGAGTTAGATGGACAGCTACAAGAGGAGGATTCCGAGCAGTTTCTGCGTAGTATATTTAATTCCGTGCAAGCGTCGATTTTTGTGGTGGACGTGCTGGAAAATAGAGATTTTCGCTATGTGGGGGCAAACCCCGTTCATGAACGCTGGACAGGACTGCGCTCATCAGATATTAAAGGCAAAACTCCCGAACAGATCCTTCCCCCCGATGATGCGCGTAGTGTGCGGCAACACTATAGTGATTGTGTACGTTACGGAACGACTATTTCCTACGAACAGTATTTACCTTTTCAAAATATACCCTACTGGTGGCTAACAACTTTAACACCCCTACGGGATAACAATGCGCGCATCTATCGTTTAGTGGGAACCAGTACCAATATCACCGAACGCAAACAGGCCGAAGAAGCTTTAAGATTACAAGCAGAACGAGAACAACTACTGGGGGTAATGCAGGAAAGAATCCGGCAATCGTTGGATCTTGATCGCATTTTGCAAAGAACTGTTAAAGAAGTGCGACAATTTCTCAACTGCGATCGAGTGTTAATTTATCGTTTATTCCCCGATCATAGTGGCATGATTGTGGTGGAATCCCATACTGCGAGGATTAATTCTGTCTTAGGAAACAGGATACAGGATCCCTGTTTTAATTTATCCCCAGAACGTCTGGAAAATTATCGTCGCGGGAGAATTCAAGTTATTGAAAATGTCCATAATTCGGGACTTGATCCCTGTTATCGCAGCCTACTAACCTCTTTGCAAGTACAGGCTAACTTGGTGGTGCCGATTATCTGCGATAACCAACTCTGGGGGTTACTAATTGGCCAAAATTGCCAAAAAACTCGTTCTTGGCAATCCCAAGAAATCGATCTGCTCAAACAATTAGCCATTCAAGTGGGAATTGCCATTCAACAAGCAGAACTGCACCAACGGGTAAAATGCTTGAATACTGCCTTAGAATCGGAGGTGCAGCAAAGAACCGCCGAATTGCAGATGAGTTTGAAGTATGAGGCATTAATCGGACGGATTACCGAAAAAATTCGCGATAGTCTCGATGAAGATCATATTCTGCAAACTACCACTAGGGAATTAGTGCAGGTTTTACCCGTAGAAAGGGCCCAAATTGAGCTTTATGATTCCAGTCGCAGCAAAGCCACCATTGTCCACGAATATACCACTCAAGAGCTTATCTGTCAGGGAATTACCCGTCAAATTAGCGATTTTCCCGAAATATATCAACCGCTGCTGCACAAACAAATTTTACAATTTGTCGATCATCTTCCCCTTGGCAATCCGCAAATCTGTCGTGTTAACCGTTGCGCTTGTGCTATCTTTGACGATCAGGGTTTTTTGGGCAATCTTTGGCTAATTCGACCAGCTAATCAGATTTTTAACTCCTTAGAAACTAATTTGATTCAACATATTGCCACCGAATGTGCGATCGCTATTCGACAGGCGCGACTTTACGAATCTTCCCAAGCACAAGTGAGGGAACTAGAAAAACTGGAAAGATTAAAAAGCGAATTCCTGAAAACCCTTTCCCATGAACTGCGAACCCCGATTACCAGCATTCGTCTAGCGGTGGAAACCCTAGAAAGTCTCCTAGAAGATCAAGGGATCGAGATCGATCCACAGGATTCGATCGGTCAACTGTTGCAAATTCTTAACATTGAATCTCAACGTCAGAGTAAGTTAGTTAATGATCTGTTGACTTTAACCTATCTGGATGCGGAAACAGAACCCCCGGCGATCGAAGCAATTGACTTACTTTCGTGGCTACCCTTATTAGTGGAACCTTTTCGTCATCTCACCCGTGAGCGACAACAGCAGTTAATTTTAGATATAGATGGGGATATACCGGAGATTAACACCAGTCTGTGTCATATCGAGCGCATAATAGCGGAATTACTTACCAATGCTTCTAAATATACCCCAGAACGAGGAATAATTAGGGTAAATGTCTGGCGTGCGGATGAGCAAATATTAATTAGTGTGAGCAATTCAGGAGTAGAAATCGCCCCAGAGGAATTATCAAGAATATTTGCCCCTTTTTATCGCATTCCTAGCCAAGATCCCTGGCGCTACAGTGGTACTGGTTTAGGTTTAGCTTTGGTCTGCAAACTGATTAAACCCCTGAATGCCACCATCGATGTCACCAGTGCCAACGCTGTCACCACTTTTACCCTCACCTTGCCAATCTAGTCGAGCAGAAAACTTTTTAGAAAAAAACCTTGCAATTATTTCGAGGGCGTGCTATATTGAGAAAGGACAAAAAAAACGCCGAGATAGCTCAGTTGGTAGAGCAGAGGACTGAAAATCCTCGTGTCCGCGGTTCAAATCCGCGTCTTGGCATCGGAAAAACAATAAAATTAGCCCTGTATTTACCTCCTATTCTGCTAGGTTTTGTAAATGCAAGAATAGGCGGTGAGAATGCGTCTTAGCTTATCAGTGATGATACGGGCTGCCTATCTTCGCTCGGATTTGGATCTTCAGTTCACTGATAACTGATTACTGATAACTGATAACTGATAAGTCCCCCCAACCCGCAACTACTTTTTGATTTTTGGCTTGACGTAAGCGGTCACGGATTAAGATAATCTAACAAGTATGTACGATAATGAAATCCTAGACTCTAACAACTCCTTAAATAATCCTCTCGATGGGAGCGATCCGGACCTAGCAGCGGAAATCCCCCCCGATCCAGAGGAAATGCTCTTATTGCTTACTTCTGCTCATGTGAGCGAGAGAATGATCGCGGCCCGCGCCTTTTGTGAATTGCGTGACGAAAGAGCGATCGCTCCTTTACTGGAGATGTTAAGCGATGTCTGTCCCCTAGTGCGTGTCAGTGTCGCCTACGCTTTGGGCAGAAATCCCAGTCTTAGCGCCGTGGAGCCTTTAATCGAGCTACTGGCCAGAGATTGGAATGGTTACGTCAGAAAAGGGGTAGTTTGGGCCCTGGGTAACTGCGGAGAGCGCAGAGCGATCGAGCCTTTGGTTCATGCTCTCAAAACTGATATTTCGGCGGTGCGATTATGGGCTGCCAGTAGTTTGGCCCAGATTGCCAAGGTCAATTATGAAGATATCATCACCGTCTTGCCGCCTTTAATTGAAGGATTGCGTCGAGATTTAATCGCGGCGGTGCGGAGTAATTGCGCTTGGTCGATCGGTCAATTATGCCGAGAATTGCCCTTAAATGTGATTTATGCCACGGCGATCGATGCTTTGATCGAGGCCTTGGTGGAAGATGAGGATTTAGGTGTCAAGGAAGATGCCAGGGGTGCTTTATTAAAAGTGGGCGACCCGAGAGGATTACAGTTGATCGAGGAATTAGAGCTTGAAGGAATTATCTAAACCGCTAATTTTGGGCGTTACGGGGGCATCAGGGCTGATTTATGCCGTCCGTACTCTCAAATATCTACTTTTAGCCGACTACATGATCGATCTAGTGGCCTCCAAATCAGCTTACACTGTCTGGCAAGCAGAAGATAATGTGCGGATGCCTCCAGAACCAGAGCTGCAAGAACAATTTTGGCGCGGCCAATGCGGGGTGATGGAAGGGGGAAAACTACGCTGTCATCGTTGGGGTGATGTGGGGGCAACGATCGCCAGTGGTTCCTATCGCACCCTTGGTATGGTAATTATTCCCTGTAGCATGAGTACAGTGGCCAAATTAGCGGGGGGATTAAGTTCCGATTTGCTAGAAAGGGCGGCCGATGTGCAGATTAAGGAGGGCAGAAAATTGGTTTTAGTGCCGCGAGAAACCCCCTTTAGTTTAATTCATCTGCGTAATTTAACCACTTTAGCCGAGGCGGGCGTTAGAATTGTGCCGGCAATACCGGCATGGTATCACCATCCCCAATCGATCGAGGATTTGGTAGATTTTGTCATCGCTCGTACCCTCGATCAGTTAGATATCGATTGTGTGGCCATTAATCGCTGGCAAGGACATTAACAGTTATCAGTGATCAGTGATCAGTGATCACTGATCACTGATCAGTTATCAGTTATCAGTTATCAGTTATCAGATGTAAGTTATCAGATGTAAGTTATCAGATGTAAGTTTTAAGTTAATTAGTTAGTTAGTTATCTTTATCTTTATACCTGATCACTGTTTACTGTTTACTGTTTACTGATCACTGAATCAAGGGAGGTAAAAATGGGCTGGATTATGGTCTTATTTGCGATCGCTGTAGGCGGATTACTGATCTGGCAGAATCTGGGGGCGATCACTTTGGTCTTTTTTGGCGGTATTATGACGGTAAAACTGCCCCTAGCTGTCTGGGTGTTACTTTTCACCCTGGCGGGAATTATCAGTGGTTTAACCCTGCAATTTCTCTATAGTTTTGGTCGTCCTTTGGCTGCCCCAAAAGCCTCCCCTCCTATAGCCAATAATCCTCAAGTCCCACCCCCATCTCCCCGACCTACCTATATTCAAGATCGCGCCGCGTCTCCACCGGGTAACGATTGGGAAAGAGATAGCGGTGATGATTGGAATTTTGATGCACCCCCCGAAAAACCGACTACCATTCAGGATCGGGAAGAATTCCCGCCTAGGGTTGCTGATGGGGAAAAAGCGAATTTTGTCAAGCCTCCAGAGGACAGTTATCAAACTGGCTCAGTTTATTCCTATAGTTACCGCACGGCCAAACAGACTCGCGGGGAAAAAGCCGAGCAAGTTTACGATGTCAATTATCGGATTATTACGCCCCCCGCCCAGGATGAAAACCAAGAGCGGGAGGTAAACAAA
The DNA here is from genome assembly GCF_030067735.1 of Microcystis sp. M53598_WE2. Taxonomy (NCBI): domain Bacteria; kingdom Bacillati; phylum Cyanobacteriota; class Cyanophyceae; order Chroococcales; family Microcystaceae; genus Microcystis; species Microcystis sp. M53598_WE2. The sequence goes on from NZ_JASJFE010000368.1 coordinate 7,699, forward strand.
GGGGATGAGGAAGATTGGATATAAACTTTGACAGAGTAGAGGTTTCTACCTGAATCCCTCAGAGAAGACAAACTGTTGTGGCCTTGTCTCCTGTCTTACCGAAAACTTGGGTTTAAGGTTCCCCGCCATGCCCGCGTAGCAGAGGGCGGCTTTTAGGTGATGGGTTGTCAGTTTAATATTTAATGTGTTAAAATAAGTTTATTCTTAAAATTTTAGAGTAAATGTTTGTCCTAGAGTTTAAAGTTGAGGCTAAATTAAAACAGTATCAGGCTATAGACGATGCTATCCGCACCGCTCAATTCATCCGTAATAAATGCTTAAAGTATTGGATGGACAACAAAGGTGTAAATAAGTATGATCTATCAGCTTATTGTCGAGTTTTGTCCCATGACTTTAAATTTGCTAGTCAATTAAATTCTCAAGCAAGGCAAGCATCGGCTGAAAGGGCATGGTCTTCTATTTCCCGTTTCTTTGACAACTGTAAGCAGAAGGTAATCGGAAAGAAAGGCTATCCTCAGTTTAAAAAGTTTTCCCGCTCGGTTGAATACAAAACAACAGGATGGAAGCTTCTTAACCCTAAAACCATTCATTTCAGTGATAAAAAGGAGATTGGAACACTTAAACTAAAAGGGACTTGGGACTTAGGATACTTTCAGCAGTCTGACATTAAACGAGTTAGGCTTATTAAACGTGCTGACGGCTATTATTGTCAATTTGTTCTCTCTTGTGAAGTAAAAGAGGATGTTAAACCATCAGGTAAGTGTATCGGAATAGATGTGGGATTAGCTTCTTTTTATACTGATCATGAAGGTAATAAAGTTGACAATCCTAAATTTTTAAAAAAGTCCGAGAAAAGATTAAAACGACTTCAAAGACGATTATCTAAAAAGAAAAAGGGAAGTAAAAATCGTCAAAAAGCTAGACAAAGATTGGCTAAGGCTCATCTTAAAATAAGTAGGCAACGTAAAGACTTTGCTGTAAAGTTAGCAAGGTGCGTAGTTCGCTTCTTAGATGTGATAGCCCAGGTCGATTTAAGAATTAAGAACTTAGTCAAGAATCATTGTTTAGCTAAATCGATCAATGATGCGGCCTGGTA
>NZ_JASJFE010000424.1:0-6611 GCF_030067735.1 Microcystis sp. M53598_WE2
AAAAGGTTGAACATGGCAAGAAATGCGACAAATAAATTATTGCAAAATGCTAAAAAATTAAAAAGTGACGAGTTTTATACACAACTTTCAGATATAGAAAGTGAGTTGCAACACTATAAAAGTCATTTTGAAAATAAAGTAGTTTATTGCAATTGCGATGACCCCCGAATTAGTAACTTTTTAAAGTATTTTGCCGCAAACTTTAAAAAATTAGGTCTAAAAAAAATCATAACATCTTGTTATCGAGAACAAGTGAGAGATTTATTTAATACAGAAGAAGATGAAAAGGGTTTTTTCTTTGAATATACAGGTACAGAGAGAGAAAAAAATAAACCTAGTTCAACTGACATTGTTTACTTTAATGGGGATGGGGATTTTCGTAGTCCTGAAAGTATTGAACTATTAAAAAAGTCCGATATTGTTGTGACTAATCCCCCATTTTCATTATTCAGAGAATATGTAGCTCAATTAGTTAAATACGACAAAAAGTTTTTGATAATTGGCAATATTAATGCAATAACCTATCAAGAAATTTTCAAACTAATTAAAGAAGACAAAGCGTGGTTAGGAATAAATCTTGGTAGAGGTATTTCTGGTTTTATTGTTCCCGAACAATAGGAACTTTATGGAACAGAGGCTCGTATTGACAATTCTGGAAATAGAATAGTTTCTCCAAATAATTGTTTATGGTTAACCAACTTAGACACATCAAAACGACAGGAAGATATGGCTCTCACAAAAAGATATTTTGGCAATGAAGCTGAATATCCAAAATATGACAATTATGATGGAATTAATGTCAATAAAACCCAAGACATTCCCTTAGACTTCAAGGGGGTTATGGGTGTACCAATAACATTTTTACATAAATTCAATCCCGACCAATTTGAAATAATTAAATTCAGGAAAGGGAATGATGATAAAGATTTATCAGTAAATGGGAAATGTCCGTATTTTAGAATACTAATCAAGAATAAACGAATACAAACTGAATATATTGATTTAACTGACAAAGAAAGATAAGGTATAACAAATCGTTGTACCTGACATTTTTCCGCTACGATCCAAAATGTCGGTGAAATCGATCGTTATGCTCCAAACTTAGTGCGATGTCGAAGGCACTGCTACGCAATGCGATCGCCATCGCCGTAGGGTGCGTTCCCTAATCTGGCTCCTACTACTCCACTAATAGATTTTGGGGAACGCACCATGCACATTGATTGAAACTGTGGGTTAAAGTGCGGTCGCCGATCTTAATAAGCTATATTAACAACAATACTTAAAGAGAAGGCTTAAAATGGTTAAATCAACTTTGTACACGACAGCAAAAGTCCTACCGGGAAATAGAATTGAAATTGAATCTCCAGAGCTGACTGTAGGACAAACTGTTGAGGTGGTTATTTTGGTTGAAGAAGTTAGTTCTGATTATTCCACCACCGAATATATCTCTCCATCCTTAAAACAGCGTCTTGCTTTTCTGAAGTTACCAATGACTGAACGGAGGAATATTCTCAAAAGTCAAGCCGATATAATGCTCTCTCACTATCAACAAGATTCTGAATGGCAGCAGTTAATGGCAGGTGACATCATTGAGTATTAACCCTGAGCTGCCAAAACGTGGAGAAATTTGGTTAGTCAACTTCGATCCTACTGTTGGTGCAGAAATCAAAAAATTGCGTCCTGCTGTCGTCATCAGTTCCGATTCAGTAGGAAAGCTTCCTATCAAGCTTATTGCTCCTATTACAGACTGGAAAACATATTTTTCAGCAAATTTCTGGCACGTTAAAATTGAACCTAACAGTATCAATGGATTGAATAAAGCTTCTGCAATTGATACTCTTCAACTAAGGGGGGTGGATTTACAAAGGTTTATTCGTAAATTAGGAAGCGTTTCTGAAATTACAATACTGGAAATTGTAGCCGCCATTGCTACTGTAATCGAATTTGAGATCTAACAAATCATTGCACCCGACTAATAAAAAGCGACTGATGCTGGAAAATAGACCAAAATGGCGGGTGAATTCAGCTGGTAGGGTGCGTTCCCTAATGCAAGTCCTACTACTCCAGCGATCGATTTTGGGGAACGCACCATGCACATTGATGGAAACTGTGGATTTAAGTGCGATGTCGAAGGCACTGCGTAGCAGTACACCGCTCTGGTGGGTTAGGTTAACGGCAGACCCCCAACTGTGATCTTTGACTTCATGCCAATTTGTGCGGACTGTATTCAGGTGTTACCTGCTGTGATAGTTAGTAAGTGAGCCTGTTCGTTGAGTTGAGGAGTAAAATAGGAGAAGTCCTAATCTAAGATTTAGTAATGGATAGAAGCATTATAGAACGGCAACCGCTACTTGAAGCAGTCAAGGCTCTCCCTGATGAGGCTTTAGTGGAACTGTCTAATTTTCTGGACTATCTTCGCTATAAAGCAGCCCATCAAAGAGAACTGACCACTCATTCTTCTAGTTTTCTGCTTGCAGTTGCAGGTTTAGGCAACTCTGGTCAACAGGATATTTCAGAACGTGATGAAGAGATTCTAGGCAATGAGATTGATCCGGTGTCCGGCTGGAATCTTAACCCAAGCAATTCAGTATGACGGCGATACTTGACACCAGTTTTTTGTTTGCCTTGACCGATCAGGGCGATCGCAATCATCAACGGGTGTTGGCTATTGCTCAAAGCGTGAATGAGCCATTGGTTCTACCTGTCGTTGTCCTGCCTGAGGTCTGCTATCTGATTGCATCAAGATTGAGCCACCAAGCAATGCGCCGTTTTGTATCCAGTATGACACCTGATGCGGTTCAAGTTGAACCTGTAATCCCAGAAGACTTGGTACGAGTGCATGAGATATTGGAACAATATGCTGACAATCAGCTTGACTTTACAGATGCAGCGATCATTGCCATAGCTGAAAGGCTTACTATTACTCGCGTTTACACACTTGATCGCCGAGATTTTTCGATTATTCGTCCAAGTCACTGCGATTACTTTGAGTTATTTCCTTGAACCACCAGCTAACACTGCGTGGCAGCGGACGGTCGCAATTCGTCGCTGCCGAGCTTGCTTTCTAATGCCGTCGCTGATTTGAGCCGTTAGCGATCGAGCGCGCTACGCACCGATCGGGTTCTGGACTTCCCCATTGACAAAAAGCCATAACCTGTGCTGCAGGAAGGATTAACAGAATTTCCGATACCCCCTTACTGGGTACAAATTAAGAAAACCTCTAATAAATCTAACGCCGTACAAACTCCTCGTCAATAGCAAATCAGGTTATACTTCACACCCCACACCCCACACCCCACACCCTACCCCCACGAAAAACTTTTTCAGCAGACCCTACCTATCGATCCCATTTTTACCTATTCTAAGCGCACAATCTCTCCACCTCTGGCTAGAGATAATTCTGCTGCCTGGAGGATTTTGACTAATTCCGTCCCTACCGATCCCGAAGATACAGGAGAATTGACACCCGTAGCCACCGACTCTAAAAAATGTTCGCACAATGCTTTTAGGGGTTCACCATCGGCAATAGGGATAGATTCCGTCTCCTGTCCCCGGGGAATAAAATAGGCTTCCTGACGCTCAAAATGGCCCTTTTGTCGGGTTAAAGGCGATCGAGCGTCTAATTCATTAAAAATTAAAGTCCCTTCGCTGCCAACTATCCCTAAACGTCGCTGTTTATCGGGATTCAACCAACAAAGGTGAATAGTCGCTTGAAAACCATCGCCATAGATCAGGGTTAACCAGACTAAATCGGCTAGATTAGGTTGTAGCCAGAAGGTTCCCCTTGCCTGTACTAATACAGGAGTACTATTTAGCCAATGATTAAAAATCGAGATATCGTGAATAGCCAGATCCCACAAAGCGGACACATCCTGACGAACTGGCCCCAGGTGGGTGCGAGTGGCATAACCATAAAGAGGTTTACCGATACCCCCGGATTGCAGGACTTTTTGTCCAGTGATAACGGCCGGATGAAAAAGATAGGTATGATCAACTAATAAAATACGCTGTTTTTTAGCCGCTAATGCCGTTAATTCGGCACATTCTTGGGGATTGAGGGTTAAGGGTTTTTCGGCGAGGACGTGATAACCTAAATTAAGAGCATCTTTAATCAGGGGATAATGACTGATGGCGGGAGTAACGACGACCACAGCCGAGATTTCGGGGTGATTGCGAATAGATTCCCAGTCATTGGCTAAAATAACCTTATTAGTATCGAGATTAAATTGATCGCGACAGAGACGGAGTTTTTCGGGGGAGGAGTCAACGATCGCCACTACTTGTGCTGAGGGATGTTGAGAAAAATGACGGACGTAATGCACTCCCCAACGTCCTACCCCTAAGATAGCGATTCCTGTGGACATTTTGCTTACTCAGATAGATCAATCTAGTTTATTTTAAAAGGATTAGGCGCAATTGTTAATTGATTCTGAGAACTGGAAGGGATTATGTTAAAATTTTTTATCGATCGAGGGGGAACTTTTACCGATATAGTGGCGATAATCGATCGACCAGAAATTATTGAACGACTAGCTAGAGATGCCGCTAGATTTCTGATTGTTCCCCTTGCCGATCAACAGTGGATTGTTCTCTATAAACTGCTCTCGGAGAATCCCGAAAAATACCCAGATGCAGTCATTCAAGGGATCAAAGATATTAGCGGTTCCCTAGATAACATCGAAGTGATCAAAATGGGAACAACGGTAGCCACCAATGCGCTGTTAGAAAGAAAAGGAGAGCGCACGGTTTTGTTAATCACCAAAGGTTTTAAAGATGCCTTGAGAATTGGCTATCAAAATCGCCCCGATATTTTTGCACGTCAAATTATTCTTCCTTCTTTATTATACGAACAAGTTATCGAAGTGGCCGAACGCTACGATCGTCAAGGACAAGAATTAATCGCCGTTAATCCCGCCCAAGTTAAAGCCGATTTAATACCAGTTTATCAAGCGGGTATCCGAAGTTGTGCGATTGTTTTTATGCACGGTTATCGTTATCCCGACCACGAAAAACAAGTGGCAGCTATTGCCGAAGAAATCGGCTTTACTCACCTAGCCATTTCCCACCAAGTCAGTCCTTTAATGAAACTGGTATCCCGGGGAGATACCACGGTAGTTTCTGCCTATCTATCGCCAATTTTACGCCGCTATGTTGATAGTATTAGCCAGCAATTACCGAAAACTAGCTTGTTATTTATGAAATCCGATGGCGGTTTAGTCACCGCCGATAAATTTCAGGGTAAAGATAGTATTTTATCTGGTCCTGCGGGGGGAATAGTCGGGGCAGTACAAACCAGTTTAAGGGCGGGATTTAGCAAAATTATCAGTTTTGATATGGGAGGAACTAGCACCGATGTTTCTCATTTTCAAGGGGAATACGAGCGCCAAACAGATAACGAAATTGCCGGCGTAAGAATGCGAGCGCCGATGTTAAGTATTCACACCGTGGCCGCTGGTGGGGGTTCAATTTTAGTCTATGATGGTTATCGTTTTCGGGTCGGACCAGAAAGTGCCGGAGCTAATCCGGGACCTGCCTGTTATCGACGGGGTGGCCCATTAACAATTACCGATGCTAATGTTTTGTTAGGAAAAATTCAAGCTGCCTATTTTCCTGCTATTTTTGGACAAGAAGGAAATTTACACATAGATAGAGAGATTGTGCTGACAAAGTTTCAAGAATTGGCGGCAACAATGGGGGGTAATAATAGTCCTGAACTGCTGGCTGCGGGGTTTATTCAAATTGCCGTGGAAAATATGGCTAATGCGATTAAAAAAATCTCTCTACAAAAGGGTTATGATCTCAGTGATTATACTCTTTGTACCTTTGGCGGTGCCGGGGGTCAAGTGGCCTGTTTAATTGCCGATACTCTGGGAATGAAAAGTATTTTTCTCCATCCCTATGCCGGGGTTTTAAGCGCCTACGGCATGGGTTTGGCCGATTTGAGGGTAATTAAAGAAAAAGCGATCGAACAGGGGTTAAATGCCGATTTAATCGGGCAGTTGCTCACGGAAATGAACGAATTAGAAGTTTTAGCGGGTCGGGAATTAGAGGATTATAATCGGGTGCGGCAGCAAGTTAGTTTAAAATATCAAGGCAGTGATGCCACTTTAGCGGTTAATTTTAGCGATCAAATGCGTCAGGATTTTGAACGGGAACATCAAAGACGTTATGGGTTTAAGCAAGAACAAAAAGCTTTAATTGTTGAGTCGATTGCCGTGGAATTGATCCAGACTATGGACAGTCCCAAAGAAGCAATTTTAACTCGCTCCCGTCCGATGGGAGAATTACCTCCTATCCTCGATCGAGTAGTGGTTTTTATGGCTAATCAATGGCGGGAAACGCCAATTTATCAGCGTTCAGATCTGCAACCTTTTGATTGTCTGACAGGACCCGCAATTATTATCGAAAAAATTAGCACGATTGTGATTGAACCGGGTTGGATGGCAAAATTAACGGAGAAAAATCATTTAATTCTCTCCAAAGATTAACTAGGGTTTGCGGCAAAAAGTTTTTCGTGGGGGTAGGGTGTGGGGTGTGGGGTGTGGGGTGTGGGGTTTTACCAGTTTTGAGGTGGCCAATTACCTAATTTTCAGGGAAAAAGTGCCTAAATT
>NZ_JASJFE010000353.1:0-1028 GCF_030067735.1 Microcystis sp. M53598_WE2
CCCATGACCATTGCTGTCGGACGCGCCCCAGAAAGAGGGCTGTTTGATGCTCTCGATGACTGGCTCAAAAGAGACCGTTTCGTCTTCATCGGTTGGTCTGGTTTACTACTCTTCCCCTGCGCCTTCATGGCCCTAGGTGGATGGTTAACCGGCACCACCTTCGTCACCTCCTGGTACACCCACGGGTTAGCCAGTTCCTACCTGGAAGGCGGCAACTTCCTGACTGTAGCCGTCTCCACCCCCGCCGATGCCTTCGGCCACTCCATCCTCTTTCTCTGGGGACCGGAAGCCCAAGGTAACTTCACCCGTTGGTGTCAAATCGGCGGTTTATGGCCCTTTGTCGCCCTGCACGGTGCTTTCGGTCTGATTGGCTTCATGCTACGTCAGTTTGAAATCGCCCGTTTAGTCGGCATTCGTCCCTACAACGCCCTCGCCTTCTCCGGTCCGATTGCGGTGTTCGTCAGTGTCTTCCTGATGTACCCCCTCGGTCAGTCTAGCTGGTTCTTTGCCCCTAGCTTCGGCGTGGCTGGTATCTTCCGTTTTATTCTCTTCTTCCAAGGCTTCCACAACTGGACCCTCAACCCCTTCCACATGATGGGTGTAGCCGGTATCCTCGGTGGTGCGCTTCTCTGTGCTATTCACGGAGCGACGGTAGAAAATACCCTGTTTGAAGACGGTGAAGGTTCCAACACTTTCCGGGCTTTTGAACCCACCCAAGCGGAAGAAACCTACTCCATGGTGACTGCGAACCGTTTCTGGTCGCAAATCTTCGGCATCGCTTTCTCCAACAAACGTTGGTTACACTTCTTCATGCTCTTTGTCCCCGTGACTGGTTTATGGATGAGTGCTGTGGGTGTGGTTGGATTAGCGCTTAACCTCCGGGCCTATGACTTCGTTTCTCAGGAATTGAGAGCGGCGGAAGACCCGGAATTTGAAACCTTCTACACTAAAAATATTCTGCTTAACGAAGGTCTGAGAGCTTGGATGGCTCCCCAAGACCAACCCCACGAAAACTTTATCTTCCCTGA
>NZ_JASJFE010000573.1:0-1405 GCF_030067735.1 Microcystis sp. M53598_WE2
CCCCACACCCCACACCCCACACCCCACACCCCACACCCTACCCCCACGAAAAACTTTTTGCCGCAAACCCTACTTAAGGTTCGATACTGACAATCCAAGTCCCAACGTAGAGACGGACGGGAATATTGCCAGAGGCAATCACATCACAGGTAAAGTAATAAGTGCCTAATTCGGGATTTCTGACATTAGACATGACGATTTCAACTTTGCTGGTCGGATCGATCGGTTGTTCGGGGACAATTTGAATAATGCGACTATCCTTATCCCAAACCACTTCCTTTAAAGGTAAAGATTTGCCGTTGGTGCGTACCTCGATTTTATTAGTGTCAAACTGGCCGTTAAAATAATCGGGATAGGAAATAAAAAAAGCCGAGGCCCCTTGGGAGAGTTTTTTCGGGGGAATATAGAGTTTATAACGATCCATTTGCCGGGGACGACCACCAAATTGCAAGAAATAATCTAAGATATCCTTGCGATCGACTCCACTAAAAATGGTTAGGCCGGGGTTGCCATTGGCTAAAGTTATTTTTGGTAAAATAATCCCCGCACCCACAGCTAAAGATAGAGCAATTAAAGCGGGTGCTTTAGCATATTTAATTACTTTTGTCAAGACTTTTAACATAAATTTTAACCCAAAGTGAGGGGGATGGTGACGGCCGCAAGGAGCCTAATACAGTTCAACTGTAACAAAACCCGCTCGTTTCTTACCTGGACCTTTGCCAGTCCGATAAGTGTCTTGGTTAACGCTTCATCGCTCGCGCCATATCCCGTTGATCCTGACGACGTTTCAAATCTTCGCGTTTATCGTGTAATTTTTTGCCTCTACCGAGGCCAATGCTGATTTTTACCCAACTACCTTTAAAATACATCTTCAAAGGCACAAGAGTTAAGCCTTTCTGTTCCACTTGACCGATGAGTTTGCTGATTTCCTTTTTGTGCATCAACAATTTTCTCGTCCGGTGCGGATCGTGATTAAAATATTCGCTACTCTGTTCGTAGGGGGAAATATGAACATTAATTAACACCGCTTCACCATTGCGGACTAAAACGTAACCATCCCGCAGGTTTACCTTACCGGCACGCACGGATTTAACCTCGGTCCCCAGCAACTGCACCCCCGCTTCAAAAGTCTCTAAAATCTCGTAGAGATGGCGTGCTTGCCGGTTATCACTGATAATTTTGATTTTGTCGTCTTGATTGGCCATATAGTCAAGTGAAAAGTGAAAAAGCTGTTGAGTGTTGGGGTGTTAGGGTGTTAGGGTGTTAGGGTGTTAGGGTGTTGGGGTTTTAGGGTTTTAGGGTGTTGGGGTGTTGGGGTGTTAGGGTGTTGGGGTGTTGGGGTTTTAGTTGAATTCCCCCATTTCCCCACTTCCCCATTCCCCCATTTCCCCATTCCCCCATTTCC
>NZ_JASJFE010000409.1:0-4054 GCF_030067735.1 Microcystis sp. M53598_WE2
GAGTCTAGCCACGCTGTTTTTAATTGTGGGATAATCCAGAGAAAAAACCCGATCATTATTGCGCCAGAAATCAAGATAATTATTAAAGATTCTGATTCAACGGGGAGCAGGGAAAGCATGGTGATTAATGTTCCCAGTAACTGAAAAAGGGGGCTAATTACGGCTAAAAAACTATCATTGTCTCTCTGAATCCAACCAGTCATCTGATTGCCATAATCTTTGGGTACAAAGCTGATAAACCAAATAATAATAAAGCTCAAGTTACCTAAAAAAACTAAACTTAAACGCCACCAATTAGTTATCCAAAAGTTTTTTTGTTGGATTTGCTTGAATAAAATCAATAATAAAGTTATTGCTTCCGCTAGGATAGTTAAACTAAAAAAATAGTGGACTAATAACCCTAGACAGTTGACAATTAACCAGAAAAAAACCAAAGTATGGGATATTCTCTTATGGTCGATAATTTGACCGCTTGCCCTAAGAAAACAGCCTAAAGATATGAGGACAAATACAACCGCTAAAGTATAATGGCGCGCTTCTTGGGAGATAAAAACCGCATAGGGAGAAACCGCCATTAAAATCGCCGACAGAAAAGCGATCGAGCCGGATTTAAAGACCAATTTACTGATAAAATAAATTAAAGGAATCGAAATAACTCCCCAAAAAACTGCCAGCAATCGCATTCCTTCTAAAGACACATATTCTCCCCGATCAAAGAATAATTTATTCCAGAGATAGGCGAAAATAAAATATAAAGGTGGATGATTGTCCTCCTGAATAACTAATTTAATTACATCGGCAATAGTTGCCTGATGGTTGCTCTGGAGAGGTGCTAATAAAGTGTCTAGGGAAATTATTTGATTTAACGGCACTATCTGGTAATTATTGCCAATACTAAAAACCATAGTGGCAAATTCATCCGTCCAGGGAGGTTTGCTCGTTAATTGTGTTAACCTTATAACCAGTCCCAAAATTATTACTAATCCTAACCAGCAAAAATCAGACCAAGCTAACCGCTCCTTGCTTCTTTGTTGTAGATCAGAAATGACTGTAGATAAATTCAATTTAATTGTTATCTCCGAAAGATTCGATTATTTTAACCGCTTCCGATGGGGAAATATCTTGACGGCAATTAGGATAATCATACTCCTCCCGGGCAATTAATGCCCCACTGAGACGATAAAAATATTCTCCCATTTTCATCCAATCGGAATACAAATCGGGTTCGGGAAATTGTTGCCTTAATTCCGAGTCTTTGGGTGTACCATAATTGAGCCAGTATCCTTCTCCAAATAGTGGGGAATTGAGCGCCAGGGTTCCCTCTAATTCTAAACCATCATCGCCCCTGGCGTTTTCGATTCCTTCCACCAAAAAACAGCTATTCTCGGCATTTTCAAAGAGGACTGCGTATCCATTCCCCTCTTCTGCGAGGATTTTAATCTCGCTGGCCCGAAATCCGGGAGGAATATAGTTAGGTAAAATAATCTTAGCATCTAGTGATCGCAGTTGTTGCCGTTGACTGGCGCTCAAAGTTAGCGTTTCTGCTCTCAGATATTGCCCATTGTCAATAATAACAATAGATAATCCTAAAACTAAAGGCCAGAAAAATTGTATGGTCATAATCGCTGTTTCTAGGGTCATATTCTGGAGAATATGTCAGTTTTTAGGCAATTTACTGATTATTTAACCAGATTAATGACGAATATTGCCCTTTTCCTGTTCCCGATTCCCTATCTACCGATTCTAATCGACAAAAAATCATAGCTTATCTGTGGATTCCACTTTTTTCCACTTCTGTCACCCGGAATTATGGGACTGACATCACCCCAAACCCTCTCGTATTCTAAGGTTATCGACAGGAAAGAGAGGTGACAACCATGTTAGCCAACCACCAAAATCAAACTTTTGTCCGTAACTACTTAATCGCAGTTATCTCCGTGGTGATGATGGGTGTGGGAGTTGCCGATCTCGTCAATAATCCCTCCCGAATCGCTCAACAAAACCGTCTTGATGGTTATGGTCGCTATGTTAGCGCTGGTTTGGTTAGTGGTGCGGTCAATAATATGCGTTAATTTGCCTCTGATTCTCAATCCTGTTGAAAAGGTGTGAGGAATTATGAATTATGAATTATGAATTATGAACTGGGGAGAATAAATAAAAATAATCTCCTGATAACTGATAACTGATAACTGATAACTGATAACTGATAACTGATAACTGATAACTAATAACTGATAACTAATAACTGAAACTGCCTAAACCCAAGAATGGAGGGCGCGTAATTGGGGCGTTTTTTTAGCTTGGTGGCTCTGCATTCTTTGTAAAACATCATCGAGAATTGTCACCGCTTCACGGATATATTCCCCCTTATTAAGCATGACACATTCGGCTCTTTCGGCCATAGCGGCATCCGTAATCTCGGCCCGGGAAGGAATACTTTTCTTGACCAGATTTTCTAGGACTTGGGTGGCCCAAATTACTGGAATATGGGCCGCTTCGCATAACCAGAGAATTTCCTCTTGAATTTCTGCGAGTCTTTGATAGCCAATTTCTACGGCCAAATCACCCCGGGCAATCATCACCCCAAAAGGTTGTTTACCGGCGGCATGGATGATTAATTCGGGTAGATTTTTCACGGCTAAAGGTGTTTCTATTTTGGCCACAATTGCTTTTTGTCGCCAAGCATCCCCCAAACGACTTTGTAACTCTAGCTGTAGTGTCTCGATATCGCTGGCTTTTTGCACAAAAGAGTAACCGATAATATCGGCATTTTGGGCAATAAAATCTAAATCTTGCCGGTCTTTTGCGGTCAAAGGATCGATATTTAAGACGGTATCGGGGAAATTTAGGCCTTTATCTGCTTTGAGTTTTTCCCCTTTCTCCCTAGCGTGGGTAATTTTTAGTAAGAGACCTTCTGGCATTATGGCAATAACTTCAGCCCCAATATGACCATCATCAATCCAAACTTTCGCCCCGACGGGAATTTGGGGAATAATTTCCGGTTGGGAACAATTAGCCTGAAAATACTGAGGATGGGCAGTATGGGGCGGTTGGGTGGTTAAGAGGAGAAAATCCCCTTGATATAGTCTGGTTTGGGACTGGGGGGCTAAAATCTGTTCTAAACGGATTTTTGGGCCAGCTAAGTCCATATAAACCTTACAGGTATGTCCATTGACTAAATTTTCGGGATTTTTGACCGCCTCGCGCAGATTTTCGATCATTCCCTGCCACTCTTTGGGTCCATCATGGGCGCAATTAATGCGAATACAGTCCATCCCGCAACGCAGTAATTGAGCGATAAAATCGGGGTCGGTTGCCGCCTCCGTCGGCATTGTCACCATAATTCGCACCCGACGCCGGGGGGAAGGCAGACCGAAAACTTCGGCGCTATGGGAGGCTAAAAGTTGATCTCCCTGGAAAAATGCCTCTAAAGGGGGATGTTTGGGTAATAATGAGGATTCTTGATGACAAACCGCCCCTAAAGTGGCAATTACGGCATCGAGGGTCTGTAAAACTTTCGATTCAATCCGGCCTAGGGAAGATAATCCCCAGGGCATTAAAGCTAATTGCAAATCCCGGATATCTTCTTGTCTCAGGGCGAGATAATAGGCTAAATTACGGGTGCTAGGTTGAAAATTATCCTTTTCAATCAGGTTTTTCCACTGCTGCAATTTCTCCTCTCCTTCTACTGTCACAAAATGCCGTAACTTTTGCAGATGATGGAGGAGAGTTTGAGGGTAGGATAATTGTTCTCGTTTGAGTTGTTCTGAGAGAGTTAAAGACATAAAATCAAGTAAAAAGTAAAAATCGTCAATTACTAAGGCAATACTTGCCTAGAAAATGATCACTTTCGCCGCTTATATTGCTTTTGGGCGGTTATGGGGTCAGTTCTCAGGTATAATCTCTCTATTTCTATACTAAGCAAATATCCTGTCTCTAGAAGTTAATTTTTGCTGCGATTTATGGCGGTTATCTTCATGGTGAGGTGGGAAGTTTTGGTTTTCGTGGTTCCCTGGTCGGTGGTCGATACTAGAAAGGCTAGGTTTATCGGTGA
>NZ_JASJFE010000539.1:0-3838 GCF_030067735.1 Microcystis sp. M53598_WE2
ACTGAAGCTAAACGCGCCCTAATTACCGGCATCACCGGCCAAGATGGTTCCTATCTGAGCGAATTATTATTAGAAAAAGGTTATCAAGTCCACGGTATCATCCGTCGTACCTCCACCTTTAACACCGATCGCATCGATCATATCTACACTGACCCCCACCAGCCCGATACTAAATTATTTCTTCATTATGGCGACCTCACCGACGGCACGACCCTGCGGCGTATCCTCGAACAAGTGCAACCAGTAGAAGTGTATAATTTAGGGGCCCAATCCCACGTGCGAGTTAGTTTTGATGCCCCAGAATACACCGTCGATGCTGTGGGGGTGGGGGTCTTAAGATTACTAGAAGCAATTCGGGATTACCAAAAAAGAACCGGCATCGAAGTCCGTTTCTATCAAGCAGGTTCCTCGGAAATGTTCGGGAAAGTCATGGAAGTTCCCCAAAAAGAAACCACGCCATTTTATCCCCGCAGTCCCTACGCTTGTGCGAAAGTTTACGGTCACTGGCAAACGGTCAACTATCGGGAATCCTACGACTTATTTGCCTGTAACGGCATTTTATTTAACCATGAATCCCCCCGTCGTGGAGAAACTTTTGTCACGCGCAAAATTACCCGCGCTTTGGCCCGAATTATTGCCGGACAACAGAAAAAACTTTATTTAGGAAATCTCGATTCTAAACGGGATTGGGGTTATGCTAAGGATTATGTGCGGGCGATGTGGTTAATGTTACAACAGCAAGAACCGGATGATTATGTAGTGGCGACAAATGAAACCTATTCTATCCGGGAGTTTCTCGATATTTCTTTCCAATACGTTAATTTAAATTGGCAGGATTATGTGGAGTTTGATCAACGTTATTTGCGTCCGGCGGAAGTGGATTTATTGATAGGAGATTCCACAAAAGCCAGAGAGAAATTAGGTTGGCAGCCGTCGGTAACGTTCGAGGGACTGGTAAAATTAATGGTAGATGCGGATTTAGCGGCTTTGGGGATTAATCTTAATAACGGTGGTGATAGCGGACAGTTATTAAAAGATTTGGCTTATCTTCGCAATCGTTCAATGACAACTGTGGATTAAAGAGGTAAAAATATGCTGAATTTAAGCGAACAAAGAATCGTTGTCACCGGGGGGGCTGGATTTTTAGGTCGGCAAGTAGTTAATCAATTAATTGCAGCGGGGGCCAATCCCGAAAAAATTACAATTCCTCGGTCTAAAGATTGTGATTTAAGAGTTTGGGAAAACTGTCAACGTTTAGCCGACGAAGAAGATTTAATTATCCATTTGGCTGCTCATGTGGGAGGCATCGGTCTCAATCGGGAAAAACCCGCCGAATTATTCTATGATAATTTGATGATGGGAACCCAATTAATTCACGCTGCCTATCTAGCAGGAGTGCAAAAATTTGTCTGTGTGGGGACAATTTGTGCCTATCCAAAATTTACTCCAGTACCTTTCCATGAAGACGATTTATGGTCAGGATATCCCGAAGAAACCAATGCGCCCTATGGTATCGCTAAAAAGGCTTTATTGGTACAATTAGAGTCCTATCGTTTGCAGTATGGTTTCAACGGAATTTATCTTTTACCGGTGAATTTATACGGGCCAGAGGATAATTTTGATCCAGGTAGTTCCCATGTAATTCCTGCTTTAATTCGTAAGGTTTATGAGGCACAACAACGGGGGGATAAACAACTTCCTGTCTGGGGAGATGGTAGTCCAACCCGGGAGTTTCTCTACTCCACCGATGCAGCGCAAGGCATTGTCATGGCCAGCCAATTCTATAATGAATCAGACCCGGTTAATCTTGGTACAAATTCTGAGATTTCTATCAAAGATTTAGTCGAATTAATCTGTGATTTAATGGGTTTTGATGGCGAAATTGTTTGGGAAATAGATAAACCCAATGGTCAACCGCGACGCTGTTTAGATACAACCCGCGCTAGGGAAAAATTCGGTTTTGTTGCCCAAATGGAATTTAAAGAAGGTTTGCAAAAAACCATTGAATGGTATCGGCAAAACGCCGCTTAGTCCAGATAGCTGGTGTGTTAGATAAATAACTAACACACCAGATTTTTTTAAGGTTACTGACCGGTAAAATCAGAACGAAGGGTTAATTTTAAATCTTCCTTGGGGTTAATTGACAATAATTCCACCGATTCTCCTCGTAATAACCAACCGGCTAATACTTCTAATCCCCCTCCTCGTAATAATCCCTCGCTAACCGGTTGGTCAGAAGTAAAAGAAGCGAGGACAGAAGCGGCGGATTTTCCTAATACTGCACCCTGAATAATTTTGTCGGGGTTAACTCCTTTAATTAGCTTTTCTAGACGAGTGAAAACTGCCGAAATAGCATCAATAGATTTTTCTTGGGGTTGACGGGTTTTTAAAAAGATTTTTTGGGATAAAAAACGCGAACCTTGACCATCAGGTTTAATTTCTCCGATAATCTGACTACCATCGGGAATAATTGTCTGTCCTTGGGAATTTTTGATATTATCGGTGACGGTCAGAGATAAAGAAAAAGTTTCTTGTTTGGTTAAAAGAATTTTTTCCCCTTGCTCGTATTTTACAGGGATGTCTGTGCCGGCAGGAATTAATTGATCATTCCCCAAAGGAATCGGTTTAATCGGGTTAATTGGGGCGAATTGACGTGCGATCGCAGGAGTCAAGGAAAGGGAGACCACAACGAAAGAAGCACTTAAAAGCATTGTTAATAGGGTCAGAGGATGATGACGACCCTGCTTTTGAAAATATAGCATCTTACCCTTGAGTTTCCTAGTGGGAGCGAATTAAAGACAGAGACGAAAGCGGAAAAAAGTTTGTTTCCAAGCAAGAAAATGCGGTAAAAAGGGGAATTTTAGCAAAAAATAACTGAGATTTCCTACTAATTGCCAGTTATTAGTTTATTTGGTCTATTGAAACGCCAAAACTCTTGATTTGTCCGCAGTTCTTAGTTTGGCACGGTTAATGGAGAACAATAACTATTTATGGGAAAATTATAGGTTCAATCCTATCAAAAAAAAATCACCCGATCGAATTAAAATCTCTGAAAAAATGTAACAATTGTGACAAAAAACTGAAGAAACCTCTGATCGGGTTGCCACCGATCCCAAACTCAGGACAAGGGGTCATCTAAACCTGGCCCCACAGAAACGGCACACCTTCGCTTTCGGTTGAATTAACTCAGCACAATGAGGACAAGGAACCCTATCCCTGTCCTGTGATCGAACAGAAACAGTTCTCTCGCTATTCCAAGTCACGATCAACCCAAAAAGAGCCACTAGCACCCCAACTGCTGGATTAAAGGCCATCATTACAAACCCAAAAATCAGCATACTCAAACCAATAAATTTATCCATAAGCTCAGGGGAAGCGCATCTTAACAATCCTTGACAAAATGAACTTTGTGTGGGTTGCTTGCCCAGAGGACGATTCAGGCATATTTGAGGAGAATTTGTCATCTCAATTGTTAAGCAAAAATCGACCAAATGTTAAGATTTCGTAACTATTCTGATTGACTGATATCAGCTGAAATGCCCATGCGTATCACAAAATTGGCCAATTGTCAATAGCTTTTGAGATGCTCTCACCCTGAATTTCTGGTATATTTTTAATTAAGGAGAAATTTAACGGGAGTCCTCTTGCTCCATTTAGATAGGGGAGAGCGCGGGAAGTTTCCAAATATCATCCTTTTTGTCCTGTACTTAGGAGTAGATTATGTTTACTAAACTTAATAATTTGTGGAATCAGTTTTTCAGGAGATCAAGAAGGATTAATGATAAACCATTAAATAAAGTAAGTTTATTGGTAATAATAATTGTTGATATTTTCATCT
>NZ_JASJFE010000569.1:0-2966 GCF_030067735.1 Microcystis sp. M53598_WE2
AGGAAAGGGCTTTTAGCTTGATTGAGAGCTTCCCAAATGCACTTAAATCTGCTAGAATCTCTTAAAACCCTTGCATCACCCTTGCATCTTCTCTAATTAGGGTTTGCTGAAAAAGTCATTGAAAAGTACAGGTCTCTTAATCAATGATTTCACTTAGCTACAAGCATAAGCTTTAGTTGTTGATTAATTTTTAAATTATAACTTATCCTAATCATTGACCGAGAAAAAGTGCTGTTTTTCCATTTCAGACATAAAAAAGCCCAAAAAACCTGCCTCAACAGGTTAGAAAGATTCATGACTAAAAAAGTAATAGCAATCGCTGAAAAGGAAGTATGAGGAAGTTTAGCCATCACTTTACCTAAGCTAAATCTTCTTTTCCCTTGTCCAAATTTGCCCTCTATACAATTCCGAATCCTCTCATCATCAGCAGCTTGTTTCTTTTGTTCTTTACTAACATTTTTGGCTGGTCTTCCTAATGGGGGACCACTGATTCTGATTCCCCTTTCTTTACACCAAGCTCGGTTTTCTCTGGTTCGATAAATTTTGTCCACATGAACTGATTCTGGATAGTATCCTGTATAGTCATAATAAGCTTCTATTTGTGCTTTTAAATCTCCCGATTCATTAAAGTTATCCCAACTAATCCGGTCTAAAAATATGTAACCATCTATACAGCTTGCTGAGAATTTGGCCCCAAATTCTCCGGGTTTTCCAGCTTTTCCTCTGACTATCGGACGGATGTGGGGTTGAGTTAAGCTGACAATTCTGTCTTCAATACTCTGTTTGTTATTTTGGTACATCCAGAGTTGTTGGCGATCAACTTCTGTGACTACTAATAACAGTTTATAGTCTCTTTTTTTCAAGCTTTGTAGAGAGGCTCCTTCTGCTAAAAGTTGTTCAATATGGTCGAGATTTCTTTTCAGATATTGCAGTTGTCTTTTTAGAGCTTTTCGTCTTTGTTTGACGGTAGGTTTTCTTTTTTTTGCTACTTCTAAATAACTTTTTCTGGCCAGGAGACGATAGGTTCTCGGTTTTTGAACAAGTTTTCCTTTTATAGTTTCCTAGAGAATATCAATAATTTTTTCGGTTTGTTTTCTTCCTTGATTTAACAGGTTTAAATCCGTAGGATAACTAATATCTGCGGGCGCACAACTGGCATCTAAAATTAATTTACCTCGATTTTCTGGTTGACTTTGGGTTTCGCTCTCTAACTTTTTTTCGGTGTTTTCTTCTTCTTTTATTTCTCTCGAATTTTTGACCATAAAGCGATTCACTTTATTAATTAGTTCCAGAGTGATTCTTTCTCGAAAGTGAACCAACATTGACGCTTCAAACTGGGGTTCATTGCTGTAGGCTGAAAACCCCAAGAAGTATTGTAAATAAGGATTTTCCTTGATTTGTTCTACCGTTTCTCTATCGCTTGTTCCTAATTTTTCTTTAATAATTAATGCTCCTAGTGCTGTCCTAAATGTTTTGGCGGGTGCGCCCATTTCTTCTGAAAAAAGTGATGCGTATTCCGCTTCAAATTCTGACCAGGGAATGAGGTTGGCCATAATTACCCAACGATTATCTTGGGATAATTTCCCCTCAAAGGGCAGCTCGAAGTTTTCTGGTGGGGTTGAGGGTAACTCGCTTTTACGGTACATTAGCACTAATTAGAGAAGATGCAAGGGTGATGCAAGGGTTTTAAGAGATTCTAGCAGATTTAAGTGCATTTGGGAAGCTCTCAATCAAGCTAAAAGCCCTTTCCTGTAAGGTTTTTACCATTATTCAGCAAACCCTACCTAAATTACTCGTTAATTAACAGGGATCAGGGAGAGGCAGTTTGAGCATTGATACTAAAATTCCCAATACATACGCAGTTTAAATGCAGTACAGCTTATCATCCTAAATCCTGTTTTAAAAAGCAGATAACAATCAATCCTAAGTTAGCCAATGATAGTTAGTCAAGTTTTTAATTTCATTAGTCATTGTTTCTTCCATTGCTTCAATCGTTTCAAAATGCTCATTAACCAGGGGTTCATCTACTAGAGACCATAATCTCTCGGCTGGCTGTAATTCTGGCGAATAAGCAAAGTAGAAAATCGAGCATGATTCCCTCGGCAACCTAAAGTTTTTGACTTCTATCTGAGAATTGGGAAATTTATCGCTTAATTATTGGACTTTTACTGGTAAATTCTGCTTAAATTTTTCTGGTTTAACTGGGTCTCCCTTTTTATGTTTTGGTCTCGGTTTTTGACAAGAATATCTGCACTTTTTTTAAGTAATCCCATCCCCTTTGATTCCAAACTTTTTCTCGTCCCGTTTCCTTTTCTATCCATCTAGCCACCTTCGGACCTGTCCAGATTCCTCCATCGGCAGGACGTTTTTTCAGTTCTTCTTTTAATTTTTGCAATTGTTCTTCCTTCAATAAAGGTTCTTTTCCTCTCCGATGTTCCCCACTTTTTTTCTTGAGATTTTTAACTCCTTCTTCCCCTAATTCATTATATCTTTTGAGAATTCTAAAACTATATTGATAATCTAATCCTACAGCTACTGCAGCATTTTTGATTGTCCATCCTAACGATATTTTCCACAATAAGTGCCATCTTCTTGTTTCTACTGAGTCTTGACTTCTTCTGTATCTATCTTTCAGTTCCTCTGAACTTAGATGTTCGGCTAAGTAAGCTTTCTTGGGCATTTTATCTCATTGTTTTTATTTACCCTATTATAACAGGATTTAGGCTCAAACGGTAAGTCTGCCAAAGGAAGCGTCAAAAGCGCAAAATCTGCGAGATTAGTTTTGGAAACGCTAATCTCAGCGAAGCGGATTAGCTTAGTTCATATCGATCTCATCGAAAATTTTGGGTCTGAAACCCCGCCGTTTTACGGCGGCTTTGCTGTTAAATCTTAGCACATTTACACGATATATGCTAGAATGCGGGATATGGAAAAAGCCTATTCGTTTCGATTTTACCCCACACCAA
>NZ_JASJFE010000966.1:0-1126 GCF_030067735.1 Microcystis sp. M53598_WE2
CCAGTAGTTTATTAGTATTACATTGCTTTAACTCAGGCTCTGTAAGACTTTGAGCCATAGCTAGTATATTTATACGGGGGAAGTTCAGTTTTATGATCAATTCATACCAAATCCGTTTTTGATAGTATGATTAACTCCCAATCCAACTTGAAAATCCCAGTTATGGATTGTTTCCCCTGGCTCCGCAGCTCCGGCGCTCCTCCGCGACTGGCTTACTGGGGCGGACTCTATAATAGAGTCCCTGTCAGGTTTTTGTCCATTCTCAATTAACGGTTATTATTGCACTGACTAATTACCTTTACAAGAAGTCGATCATCGGGTAAGATGTACCCAATATGCCCATTGAATCTGGTCTTGAACTGGTCGGTTAATTAAATTGCCCATTATGGGTGACAGGCTGCCGCAGCAGTATTTTGTCAAGATTTAATAGGAAACAACCAGCTAGTAATAGTTTGATCAAGGATGCCAGTTCCCAGTTGGCTTTGACGAAAAAACATGACAGTAAATATTAGTAGTGTAAAGGTTGACAATGTTGAAAAAATTACTTAACCGTATGCAAACCGAACAGGGTAGAAAAAATATTAAATTTGCTCTAGCCAGACAAATATTCAATCCCCTCTTAAGAAATATTGGCTACACCCTAATTACTGACCATTTTTATCAGCCCATACCCAACCGTCAGGAAATTATGACATACGCGGGCAAAGAAAGGCCTCTTAGCTCAATTGAATGGCATCTAGACAAGCAAACTGAACTGGTTAAATATTTACTGGAAAAATATGGTTTGGAATTTAACAATAAAGAGATTTTTTCAGCGTTTGGTTATTCCGAAGATAGTTCTGCTCTCATTAGTGGCGATGCAGAAGTCCTCTATGCTATGGTCAGAGAAAAAAAGCCGTCTCGGATAATTGAAATTGGGTCGGGTGGAAGCACTAAGATTATCGCCGCAGCTTTAAGAATGAATTTTATAGAAAATTCCCAAAAATCACAACTGATCTCGATCGAGCCTTATCCTCAAGATTTTTTAAAAGACTTTGCTAATGTTAGTAAAGATTTTCTAGAATTTAGTTTGCTTACCCAGAAAGTAGAATCCGTAGATTTGTCCGTTTTTGAATCCCTGCAAGCC
>NZ_JASJFE010000481.1:0-4651 GCF_030067735.1 Microcystis sp. M53598_WE2
AGAAAATATCTATTTACCCTCTTGGACTCTTTCCCTAGCTTTGATTTTGCTGACTTTTATTGATTGGATATTAGCCGCTAGAGTTCTCTATCTTCTTCTCCCGGGCAGCTACAATACTTCGTTTTTAGGATTTTTCGGTCTCTATGTATTTGCCATGACGGCAGGGGTATTAAGCAATGTGCCGGGGGGAATAGGGGTTTTTGAGTTTATCATGCTGAGATTACGCCCCGAATATGTATCTAATGCCGAGCTTTTAGGCTCTTTAATCGCCTATCGAGCTATTTATTATTTCCTGCCTTTAATTGTCGCTTTTGTCTGGTTGTTGGGTTACGAGGCGCGCAGAAAATAATGCCCGCAAATTAGCTTAAACGGACAAAAAAAGTCCCCATGCCGTCATAGCTGGGGAGCATCAATCTAGTAGGCTAAAGTTTCTAAAGTTTCCCGTAGATAGGAACAAATGCGAGCATCAGCATCGTCTCTATTTTTACCTGATTCTAGTTGTTCTTGCTGCCAACGCCGAAAACCGGAACTAGCGGCGATGGCTTGTTTTAAATGCTCCCAAGTGTGATGATCTTTGTGAAGTGGGGTGTCAGAAAATGTGGTAGAGTTGCCCATCTTTACCTCTGGTGGTAGGGTTGCACTTTTTAACATAACTTAAAAATCGCTGAAAATTCTGATAACTGGGACACAATTAGGCAGAAAAAGGTGTTGCCTAGCGGGAAAGCTGCGGGGATGCCAACACCTTTTTTGAGGAAATATAGCAGATTTTTAGGAGATTTTGCTGGTTTCTGCCGCTTCTTCCGCCTCCACTGCCGCGTTTAAAGCGACGGGGGGAATGGGGATAGGAAATACCGACGGCAGCTTAGCGGCGGCATCTTCAGGAGGCTGCCCGGAGTGAAAACGACGGTAACTTAAAACACCGGCTACGGTGATTGCTCCTGTAGCGGCGGCAATCCCTAAAATAAGTTTGTTAGGATTGACATGGAAGGTGGTATTGCTGCCAAAAATGCCTTTAGCTTTAGCGAAAGCACAAGCGGAGGCACTGCCAGCATCAAGAGTACCTAAAACAATACCACTGACGAGGGTGGCACTAACGGCGATGGAGGTGAAAAAAGTTTTCTTCATAATTGCCTTGGGGATAGGTTGTCAATAGCGATTATCCTTGCATTATAGATATCTCCATCACAATTGTCTATTTTATTTCCGTTGGTGACATTGGGATAATTTTGTTTAAGAATCATGAATTATCAATATCGTGTCGGGGGTAGTCTTGCCTATAACCATCCTACCTATATCGAGAGAAATGCTGATCGAGAACTGTTAACGGCGTTGAAAAATGGTCAATTTTGCTACGTTTTTAACTGTCGTCAGATGGGTAAATCCAGTTTAAGGGTACGAGTGACTCATATTTTACAGCAATTGGGCATGGATTGCGCGTCCGTAGATATAACCAGCATTGGTAGTAATGATAATTTATCCCAATGGTATAACGGCGTGATCACCCGTTTGTTTTTAGGATTTAATCTGACGGGAAAAATTAATCTTAAATCCTGGTTGCGCGATCGAGAGGATTTACCTCCCGTGCAGCGTTTGGGACAATTTATCGAGGAAGTTTTATTAGTTTATTGTCGGGGAGAGAAAATATATATTTTTATCGACGAGATCGATAAAATTCTCAGTTTACAGTTTTCTCTAGATGACTTTTTTTCCCTGATTCGTTATTGTTATAACCAAAGAGCGGAAAATGCCCAGTATGAAAGAATTACTTTCGCTTTATTCGGTGTTGCTACCCCAGCAGATTTAATTCGCGAAAAGACCCAAACATCTTTTAATATCGGCCAAGCGATCGAATTAACAGGATTTAATCTGACCGAAATTGCTCCTTTAGCCGCAGGATTATCCAGTCAAAGTAATTATCAACCCGACTGCTTAGAAAAAATTATTTTTTGGACGGGAGGACAGCCATTTTTAACCCAGAAAATCTGTCAGCTATTGCTGGAAAGTAATTTAGATATTGAGACGCTGATCAAAGAGAGAATTATTAATAATTGGGAATCTCATGATGAACCAGTTCATCTGCGAACTATTGCCGATCGCTTGTTAAGAAATCAAGACAAAGCCGGTCGTTTGTTAGGCATCTATCAACAAATTTTAGAAAAAGGTGCAATCCTGTGCGATGATAGTCCAGAACAAGGGGAATTAAGGTTATCGGGTTTAGTGGTGAAAAAGGATAATCAATTAGTAGTTTATAATCCTATTTATCGAGAAATATTTAATCTCAATTGGGTAGAAAAACAATTAGAGCAATTGCGTCCCTACTCAGAAGCAATCGCCGCATGGCAACAGTCTAATTATACCGATGAATCGCGGCTTTTACGCGGAAAAGCTTTAAATAATGCCCTCGATTGGTCTCAGGGTAAAAGCTTAAGTAATCTTGATTATCAGTTTTTAACTGCCAGTCAAAATCTCGATAAAAGAGAGGCAGAAATTAGCCTAGAAACTCAGAGACAAGCTAATAAAATTCTAGCAATTGCTCACCAAAAAGCCACCAAGAGAATTAAAATTGGCTCAGTAATTTTAATTGCTTCTCTTTTGGGTTCTCTCTTCGCTTTTATTCAGGTAAAACAAGCGTGGCAGCAAGTAGAAACCGCTCAACTAGGTATTCAATTACAGCGCAATGGTGACAGTTATTGGCAACAATTTAAATTTGAACAACTAGAATCATTAATGGCGGCTATGCAAGCAGTAAATAGTTTAAAAAATATCGTTACTGATGACCAAACCTTGAGTAAATATCCTGCTACAAGTCCAATTATTACCCTACAACAAATTTTAGATCGTATTCAAGAAAAAAACCAACTGCAAGGACACCGGGGAACTATTTATAGTGTTAGTATTAGTCCTGAGCGTCAAAAAATTGCCACTGCTTCTCAAGATGGGACGGTAAAAATTTGGAATCAAAAAGGTGAGAATATTCAAACTTTGACAGGTCATCAAGGAGCAGTTTATAGTGTTAGTTTTAGTCCCGATGGTCAAAAAATCGCCACTGCTTCCGAAGATAAAACCGCCAAAATTTGGAACTTGCAAGGGCAAAATTTAGTCACCTATCCTGACCATCAAGAATCAGTTTATAGTGTTAGTTTTAGTCCCGATGGTCAAAAAATTGTCACCACTTCCAGGGATAAAACCGCTAGATTATGGAATTTATCAGGTGAAACTTTACAGGTATTTAAGGGACATAAAAGATCGATAGATGCAGCTAGTTTTAGTCCCGATGGTCAAAAAATTGCCACCGCTTCCCGGGATGGTACGATTAAAATCTGGGATTTATCAGGTAAAATTATCTTGAGTTTAGGTCAAGAAAATATTGAGGCTTTTTATAGTGTTAATTTTAGTCCCGACGGTCAAAAAATTGCCGGGGCAGCGGCCGATAAAACTGCTAAAATCTGGGATTTACAGGGAAATTTAATAGCTACTTTCCGGGGACATCAAGATTTTGTCAACAGTGTTAATTTTAGTCCTGATGGACAGTTTATAATTACTGCATCTAGTGACGGTAGTGCTAAAATTTGGGGACTGCAAGGGGAAGAAATAACTACTCTTAGAGGACATCAAGAATCGGTTTTTACTGCTGTATTTAGTCAAGATGGAAAACAGGTGGTAACTGGATCGAGTGATGAAACGGCTAAAATTTGGCAACTGAACAATTTAAATCAAGCTCAGGCCGATAATACCAGTGTTAGCATTAATTCCCAGGGCAGTATTATCGCTATTGCTAACAAAGATGGTCAAATTACTTTACTCGATTCCCAGGGGAAAAAAATTAGAGAATTTGCCACAAAAATGCGCTCAATCTATAGTATAGCTTTTCATCCCGATAGTAATCAGATAGCGATTACAGGAAGAAATGGAAAAGTACAAATCTGGAGTCAAAAAGGAACAATGCTTCAAGAATTTACTGCTAGTCAAGTACCGATTTATAGTCTTGCTTTTAATGGAGAGGGAACAGCAATAATCACGGGAACAAGCGAGGGAAAAGTTCAATACTGGCATTTAAGTAATTATCGGCCTCAATTAATTAATTCCTGGACAGCCGATGATCATATTATCTATGATTTGGTGTTTTCTCCCGATCATCAAAAAATTGCTACGGCTGCTCGAGGAAAGATTAAAATTTGGGATTTACAGGGCAATCTTTTAAAGGAGATTAAAACTGATTCTTTTCCCGTTTATGGAGTTAGTTTTAGTCCCGATGGTGAAAAAATCGCCGCTATTTCAAGGGATGGTACAGCTAGACGCTGGGACATTGACGGAAATTTGCGCTCGGAGTTTAAAATAGAAGAAGATATCGTCTATGGGATCACTTTTAGTCCTGATAGTCGAGAGATTGTGATTATTGCTAGGGATGGTCAAAAGCATCGATGGCCCTTAGAAACGGAATATAATTATTTACAAAAATTGCTCGATCGAGGTTGTCTTTGGTTAGAAGATTATCTCAGGACTCGTCCCGAAAAACGAGAAGCTCTATCCCCCTGTACTGGGAAAATAAAACCATTCACCTTTTAAACTTGGTTTGACTGGGTGGGGGGTGAAGGT
The DNA here is from genome assembly GCF_030067735.1 of Microcystis sp. M53598_WE2. Lineage (NCBI taxonomy): Bacteria > Bacillati > Cyanobacteriota > Cyanophyceae > Chroococcales > Microcystaceae > Microcystis > Microcystis sp. M53598_WE2. Next base: position 4,597 of record NZ_JASJFE010000481.1, read on the forward strand.
TAAATTAATTAGTTAATTTCTTGATCTCTTCGGTTTGTCTTATGCAACGGACAGG
>NZ_JASJFE010000608.1:0-2411 GCF_030067735.1 Microcystis sp. M53598_WE2
GACATTTGGAGATTATCGAGACTCTAGCTATTGGTATTGCAGTAGAATTTGATGCTAATCGGGGAACAATTACTATGTTAGAATCGGCGGTTAGTAAGTAGATGTTAAAGCATCAAAAACTGTTCTGGCGTTGCCACTCAAAGACTTTTTCAGCAGCTCCTATATTAATTTTTTGGGTACTGATAAGTAGTTGGACAAAAGTAAAGTTAACTGTGGGGTAAGGAGTCAGTCCCGATGAAAAAATTTTCACCCCCATAGATGAAAGAGGTTTCTTTCCCTACACCCCACACCCTACACCCTACACCCTCTTTCAAGTCAGAGGAATGTAGCGAAATATACGGAGCGATCGAACCAATTTGTAATATATGTGGGCTATAAAATAGGATGATGCGAGCGTTGTCCATACTTGCATCGGGAGGGAACCGTGACGACTTTTCTGGCTTCGCTCAATATACTGCCTTCTAGTTCTCCCGCTGCCAATTTTCGGACTGGAGAATGGACTTTTCCCACACTCTACTCCACTCTGGCTCCTGCTGCCCTAGCAGATTTGGTTTTTTCTCGTTACGAGATTGATGTACCGAAAAATTGTCAATTTTGGCATCGGGGTTTAAGTGATGTGTATCTCCTCGAAACCCTGAAAACTCCCTACATTTTGCGCGTATCTCACTGCCATTGGCGCAGCAAAATGGAAATAGACTTCGAGTTAGAATTATTAGATTATCTCGATCGCTCTCAGGTTCCCGTCGCTGCGCCAATTCGCACCAAAAACGGTGATTTATCCGTAGAAATTAAGGCTCCGGAAGGGAAACGTTACGCCGTCCTTTTTCCCTATGCTCCTGGAGGAATTGCTATTGGGGACATAGATATAGAACAAGCCTATCATTTAGGGGCGATCGTGGCTAATTTACATCGGGTGACAGCAGATTTTCAAACCCTAGCCTATCGTCATCCCCTCAACCTCAAATATCTTCTCGACGATTCCCTGCAAATTATCGCACCTTTTCTGCACCAACGACCGAGCGACCTAGACTGTGTTTTAGAAACCATTGGGGAAATAGAGGAAGAAACCGCTAAATTACCGACAGAATCTCCCTATTGGAGCATTTGTTGGGGCGATCCTCATAGTGGTAATGTGCATATCACCCCTGATAATCAGATGACCCTATTTGATTTCGATCAGTGCGGTTATGGTTGGCGAGTTTTTGATATCGCTAAATTTCTGCAAGTTTCCCTACAATCCGGCTTAAATCGCCAGGTTCGCCATGGTTTCATCCAAGGCTACGATGAAACAGTGCCTTTAACCGATGGTGAATTATCTTGTCTTCAGTATCTCACCCAAGCGGCCTATATTTGGTCTTGGTCAATTAGCTTAAATAACCTGCGTTTAACCGATTATAGTCGTCTGTGCGCCAATTATTTTAGCAGCCGTTTGGCCATTCTCAAACGTTTAAGAACCCAAGAATGGGAATTATTCTAAGCAGCCTTGATCCTGCTGGTGAGCAAATTTCCTGGGGGTAGGTTGTGGGGTGTGGGGTTTTACCTAATTTTCAGGGAAAAATTACCTGAATTTTCCCCCTGATCACTCCAATGACCGGCACTTTTTGATGGCCAAAAAGTCTAAAAGTCTTATCCAAAAAGCCGGCCCCAACTAACCAAGATCAACTTTCTTGCTGGTCAATGGCCAAACGAGGGATCGATCCCTGTATGCTGGTAAGTATAGATAATCACTAGGTAAAGACTTTCTTCTCCATCTGCCAAAAGTGAAGCAAGCTTTACCGCTTTTGAATACTCTCTCACAGCCTCACAGACAGATGGTATTATGTCCAGAAGAAAGAAGAAGTTTCCCTGTGGTCACAAGGGTTATGGCCAAGTCTGCCATCATTGCGCTCAACTAGATGCCGCGTGGGAAGAAAGAAAACGTCAAAAAAATGCTTGGGAAGCCACTTTTTCGCAAGATCCGATCGATCTGCGGGAATTACCGAAAAATGTGGTACTTAAAGCTAGGGAAATCCTGCAAGGATTGCAAGATCACCGCAATTATCGAGATTTCCACGGTAAACGATTGCGACACGATCGCTTTATTATCAGTATCCCCGTTACCCGCAATTATCGCCTCATCTGTCGCGACCACGGCAATCTCCTCGTCCCGGAAGCGGTCATCTCTCACGAAGATTATAATGTTTGTAAACCGGGTAGGTGAAGCTAATCTTTAGTTCGCTTGGGAAGATTTATCGCTGTTTATGTCTCCCGAAAATCCGGCAGCCAATTTTCAGCGAGAATCTCCTCCAGACTAGCTAATACTTCCACGGGGAAAATACTGGCATCTAATCTGGTTTCGTCAATCATCAGATTGCGAGCATCGAGATAACATTTTGCTAAAATTTCCCTTAAATAGGACTTTAAGCTGGGAC
>NZ_JASJFE010000790.1:0-4109 GCF_030067735.1 Microcystis sp. M53598_WE2
AACTGATAACTGATAACTGATAACTGATAACTGATTACTGATTACTGATAGCTAAAAAAATCTTTAAACTTCTAATAAATTTTCTAGGCGATCGAGAACGATATCGGTGATACACTTAATCCGGTATAAACAGGCTTTAGTATCTGTGGAGTTGAAAGTGCCATTTTCCCAATATTTGTTACTACCGGCACCACCCCCGCAAACCCCAAAATAATCGCATTTTTGCCGACATAAATCGACTCCACCGCGCATATCAGCGTAAATTTGTTGAAATTTCTCAGTTTCACAGATAGATTCCAGGGAATCGGTCAAAACATTACCAAAGATAAAATCGCCGTAGGGTTGGGTTTTAATCGATAGTAATTCCGGATCAAAGGTGGAAAAATTACCTTGATTATCAAAATTGACAATCATAAAAGGTCGATTCATATCGGTATTTTCTAAGCGTTCATCGGCATAAATTAAACTACAGATCGATTCAAATTCCCGCAGCTTATATTCTCCTTGTTTGGCCGTGACTAACTCCCAAAATCTGGCGATAAACTGGCGATAACGTTGTTCAATCCCTAATTTATCTAAGGAAGATTGCGAATGAATACCCTCGGTTTCTTCCATATTAAAAGCCACATCGGTAAGACCATGATCCCAAAAAAAGTTAAAAATTTCGTCGGGATAGTCGAGAGAATCTTCTGTTAAAACAGCGATGATACTGACATCAATTTCATGTTTTTGCAAGAAAGAAATCCCCCGCATTGTAGCAGCATGACTGCCAGTTCCCTTGCGGTTTTGCCGGTGGATATCGTGAATAAAGGCCGGTCCATCAAGACTGACTCCCACATAAACATCATGCTTTTTAAATAATTGACACCAAGCATCGTTAATATAAGTGGCGTTAGTTTGTACTGAATGACGAAAACAGTAACCCTGCTGATTATATTTCTCGCTAACTTCCGCAATTTTGGCGAAAGCACTTTCATAAAAACTGATGGGAACTGCTAAGGGTTCGCCGGCGTGCCAGCAAATGGTAAAATCATCTTGGAGAAAACGACTACTAAAAACCCTCTGAAAAATCGGCTCGATTAAATCTAAGGATAAGGTATTTTTTAAGTGGCGATCGGGTAAATAACAATAATCACAATTGAGATTACAAAAAGAAGTCGGCTGCACGACTACTAAAGTAATTGGACCACAATCCGACCAATCTATATTTGTGTTTTTTTCCATCATTCTATTTTTAAAATTCTCCCTTAAATATGATAACCGATAACCGATAACCGATTCTGGGAATTGTATCTTAATTCTACCTATACTATTTCCTATTCCCTCAATAATAAATAATATAACTGACCGGGAGTATTAATTAAACCGGCTCGCTCACCCGCATTTTTTCCTGTTCCCATAAAAATATCTACCCTCCCAGTACCTTTAATCGCACTGCCAGTATCTTGATCGAGAACATAGCGACTAACTAATTTTTTATTAAGATTTCCCTCGGGAATTTCTGTCTCAATTACTGCTAAAGCACCGGGGGGAAAAATACTTTTATCTGTAGCGATCGATCTTTCCGGTAAAACCGGAACTCCAATACTACCAGTGGCAGCTGCGCCGTGGGTTTCTCGAAAGAAAATAAACCGATTATTGCGGGGAATATAATTCTTTAATTGCTCAGGATTATTTCTGAGAAAATCCAAAACCATTGGTAAGGTTAAACCCTCAGCAGGAAAAATACCATCGGCAATCATTTCTTTTCCCAGACTTGTGTAGGGATGCTCGGTATTGCCATCAAAACCGATGCTCATAATTTGACCATTAGGTAAACGTAATTTCGCCGAACCTTGCACATGAACTAAATAAGCTTCTAAGCGATCTTTTAACCAGACTAATTCGTATCTCGAGAGACGGCTATTTTCCCCCAGTAAACCATCTTTTCCCTCTAATTCTACCCTAGCTGGATGGGGTTTTGACCAGCGAGAAAAGTTAGCAGGTCGGCGATAAAGAGGATATTTATACTCGGCGTTTTTTTGCCGACTTGCTTGATAAATTGGCTCAAAATAACCAGTAAATTTAACATTTCCCTGGCTATCATTACCCAAAGAACGATACCAAATAAATTCTTTTTTAACTGCCTTTTGTAGAGCTGCGGGAGTGGGAGAATTCTGCACTAATTGACGAAAACGGACTAAGGAACGCTGCACTCGCTGACGAGTTATTTCAGGAATAGGATAATTTTGATAGGCGCGGATCGCCGCCGAGCTATTCAGATAACGTAAACTATGATCGATCGCTTGTAGGAGGGTTTTTTTGTCCGTTAGCAGTCGTTCATCGTATCCCGTAGATGTTCCTAATTGTGAGATTTCAAAACGTTCTAGGGGCAAATTTGCGGGGGTGAGGGCAATTAATCCCAAGCTGAGGGGGAGGAGTGTCAAAAGGTGTTTCATGGTGACAGGAGTGGGCAGCTATTGACTCGATTAACAATCAAGAAGGATAAATGAGAAAAGTTGTTTCTTGTTTATATTATGAGGATAGTTGTTGCCGATAAATCTTAATTTGTTCCAAGCGAGGGCCGACCTTAGAAATGATGGTAAATTCTAAATTTTGGTAATATAATTGTTCTCCCACCTTCGGTATTTTTTGCCAATGATGGAGGACAAAACCAGCTAGGGTTTGGTATTCATCGGCCAAGGGTAAACTTAAATTTAATGCTTTGTTCACGTCCTCTAAATTCATTTGTGCTTGTACGAGAAAAGTCGATTCATCGAGGAGTTGATATTTTACTGTTCCTGATTCATCACTAGGGGAAAAAGTTCCCAGAATCTCACCGATTAAATCTTTTAGGGTTAATAAACCGGCTGTTCTGCCAAATTCATCGACAATGATAACCATCTTTAAGGATGATTCCCGCATCACTGTTAGTAATTCATTTAAAGCAGTGGTTTCGGGGAAAAAACGCACAGGTTTTAACCAAGGTTTAATCGGGGTTGTTAAATTTAACTGACCCTGAGCAAGGGGTAAAGCTAAATCTTTAAAATCGATCAGACCACGGATATCATCACCGGAATCTCCTTCCACAGGATAACAAGAATAGCCACTGTTAACTACTTGGAGCAATAATTCCTCAAAAGTTGCGGTCGAGGAAATAGCTACTAAACGGTTATGGGGAACCATGATTTCCGCGGCAGTGATTTCGCTAAACTGGAAAACATTATTTAAAATTTTCCTTTCCGCTGCTTCTAATCCCGTTAATTCCCCTTCCATGCTGATAATTAATTGTAATTCCTCGGAAGTTACCCGACTAGAACGCTGTAGATCTACTTCGGGGATACGGGTTAAAACCAATAAAAAACGAGTTGATTGGTTAAGAATACCGATAAAAGGCTTAAAAATTCGGGAAATAACGCCAATAGGTGCTGCTAATAATCGCGCCATCGGTTCGGCATAAATTAAAGCTAGGGATTTGGGATAAAGTTCCCCAAAAACTATCTGGAGATAGGCCACGATTAAAAAAGCTAGACAAAGAGAGAAACCATGGGAGAGAAGATTTTGCCAGTTTAAGGAAAAGGGTAAAAAACTTAGTAATTTCCTCACAAAAACGGTCATGGTACTCTCCCCGATCCAACCTAAAGCTAAACTAGAAAGGGTGATGCCTAATTGGGTAGTGGAAAGTAAGCGATCGAGACTTCTTTGTAGAGATTGGACCGTCTGCGCTGGCACATCTCCCGCAGCCACTAGCTGACTGACGCGGGTACGACGGACAGACACAAGCGAAAATTCGGCCGCTACGAAAAAAGCATTGAGCGCGATTAGTAAAAAGACTAAAATTAAACGAGTCAATAAATCCTGATTATCCATAGCGAAAAGGCAAAATTCGCCTTTTTTAAAGCCTATCCTTTGGTTTCGTCCTTTGATTGCGGTTTGTTTTTCTGTTGTTGCATATAAACTCTCACTCTTTTCAGCACCTCTTCTTCCTTCACGGGGATAAAAGTTTGATTGCGACCATAACTGGTGCGATCGTTGGTAAACTTTTTAGCGGGGTTGATATCTGGTTGACTGACTCCCTTCAGGGAGGCGATTCCCAATTGATAGGCTACCCAACCGCTACCGAAGCCGGC
>NZ_JASJFE010000339.1:0-5459 GCF_030067735.1 Microcystis sp. M53598_WE2
TCTTACCCGTACCTTTTGTATCCATCCATAACCTTACACATTTGTTACGGATGAATTGAGCAGTACGAATAGCATCGTCTATGGCTTGATACTGTTGAGTTTTAGCTTTAACTTTAAACTCTAAGACAAACATTTTACGCACGGGTTACTTAGATAAAATCAGTATAGCACAATAAAAGTTAAGTTAACAAGCTATAGTTTAAAAAGCCGTCCTAAAAGGACGGGGCTTTAACCCAAAATTTCGGTAAATTTTAGTCAAACATTTGATTTACTTAGTTTCTAATCCTCTTTTTAGGTAGGAGAATTGTCAGAGCCTTTCTCTTGCCTATTGCCTATTGCCTTCAGAAACTGATAACTGATAACTGATTAATTTCCTCGCCAAAAGACAATCGAATTATTGAGAGGTTGAATGGTGGTGCCGGGATAATAGAAAGCGAGAATTTGTTCGGGAGACCAACCCAAACGGGCTAAATTATAGGAACCAAATTGACTTAATCCCACCCCGTGGCCAAAACCGCCACCAATAAAGTTATAACCCTGGATCTGTCGATTGGTATCGTAGATAGGATCGATGTAGAATAGGGTACTGCGAGGCGGTCCCAAAGCACTACGCACCTCATTTTTATGCAGTTCCAAAATCCCCTTATCGGTTTGAACGGTCATAGTCAGAATCCGACCGGAAGGAGAGCGCTTAGTCACTTCCATCCATTGGATTTTCTGGAAATGGGCGAGGGGATGTTTTCTGCGTTTTAGATAGGTTTCTAGGTCTTGACTCAAATCAGCTAAAGAAGCTTGTTTTTGCCAGCGAAAAACCCGTCGGCCCGTCTCATTAAAACCATCTTTAAGATTAATAAACTGGCGAAAAGTTGTCTCATTAGCGAGAGATTGTTTCGAGAGATCCCAGACTCGATTGGGGGAGTCCACCACTGCCCGGAGATAAGGTCTTTCCTCCCCATCCCAAACATCACTAAAGAGAGCAGTTATTCCGCCGGTGGTAGAGGAATAAAGGGCATCCACTAACTCATTTTGGTAGGTTAAAACCAGGCCTCGCGTGGCTGCGATCGCTTGATCAGCCCGGGGATTAGTTCCCGTCAATCCATAATAAACTTGACAATGGGTATCGGCACAGAGTTCGTAATTATCGGCTTGAAAACGGCGGAGATTGCGGAGGGCGTAGGTACGGGCGATAATAGTTTGCGCTTGGGTGGCGCTTTCCGGGGCATCATGACCGATTTCGTGGGGTACAACCCCACGCAGGTAGGTTTCGAGGGGAACGTTATTAACTAGGGTAAAAGTGCCGTAGGCGTTGGGCTGTAGGCCCATGGTTCCCCCGTACAAACGTACCTGATCGGGGCTATGGGTGACTTGAATCAGGTTTTTTTGGCTCTCGATTTCTAATTCTTTGGGAAAATAGCGCACCCCGTTGATCTGGAAAGAAACTTGCGGCTTTTCTTTGAGTAAAACACTATTAATATAGGGTTGATTGTGGCCTTTGGCTTGCAAACTGGTCAGCAACCAACGTCGCACTAGGGGATTTTCATAAACTTCTCGCTTTGCCCAGACCTGCCAGCGTCCGGGTTGGGTAATTTCCACTTTAATGCCCATTTTTGCCCAATTTTTGGCACTATTTTCGGCGGTTTCAAAGGTGGCGTGGTCGCTCAAAATGACTTTTTCTTGGAGGATGGGAGAAGCGAGAGGACGGGGAATAACTTCTAATTGTAGGCGATTGGTTTGCAGGGTTTGGGATTGGCCATCTTCTCCCACCACCCGCAGGGTGAGATTATCACCACTGGTACTACTCAGGGTTAATTTTTCCTTGGCTTCATCGCCAAAACGTTGGACAATGCCCACTCTCAGAAGGACATCCTTGGCTATAGCGGCAGGAATTAGGGTTAAACTGAGCAAGATCGCCGCAGTTATGGAACCGATGCTAATTATTGGTTTTTTTTCCTTGATTTTTAGCATAAAGTCAAGTATCTGTTAATAAGTTTTCATAAAATTTGAGGATAATCAGAGATTATAGCAGCAAGCCGTTAGGGGAATGGGGGAATAGGGTAATGAGGGAATTTCAACTAAAACCCCAACACCCCAACACCCAACCACCAACAAAGCATCTAACTTCCCCCATCGCTGATAATGCGTAAACGTACCATTTTCTGGCCACCTTCATCCAGTTCTACTTCGATCACTTCACTGGTTAAACTTTCCAAACAGGTTAACATCGATCGCAGATGGGGATTACTTGCTCCCGTATCCACATAGAGGCGATCGGACAAACTACCTAAACGTTTCCAAGTAGTATAAAGTTTAGCCACGGCCTGCTCTAATTGTGTGGCTTGTTTAACCAGGTCCGCCGCCGTATTTAGACAATCGACGCGCAAAGCTTCTTCTAGAGCCATTTCAATATCTAAATTACCCCGTCGGAGAGTTTGTACTTGGGCCGCCGCATCGAGATATTTGGCTAAACTGCGTGCTTCCGAGGTGATTAATTTTACCGTGTCCACATCGGGATTAGCGGCGATTTCTTGACGGAGAGTGTCGATATGAGTATCGGGTAACTTTTCTAATTCTTTCACTAAGGGAGCGAGATGACGCGCCGGTAAACTACCATCGCTGGCTTTTTCTTTCACTTCATCGGGTAGTAAATCTGAACTCATCGCTGTCCATTCATCGGCCAATTGCTTCACCTCCCGACGGGTAATTCTCTCCCCTTGTCGGGCTGCATCACTGACTAATTTTTGAATTTCGGGGGCAGATTTGGCCGTTTCCACGAAGGCGCGTTTACTAAAATTATTGATACTATCGGGATCCAGTTGTCCTTCTGCCAGGAGAGTATCGGCACTATTAGCCAATTGAATCAGAGCATAAGCTTGACTTTTAGTGATTTCTCGCTGTTTTAACCAGTTTAAAAAGCCTGTACCGCGACTATCACCGCCTTGCTTTTCCCGGTCGCGAATAGCTCGCAAAATTCGCCCCCGCCAGATTTCCGTTTGCAAATCAAAGCGATCGCAAACTTTCCAAAAAGAATCCAGTTGCTGCTGAAAGTCATGATCTTGGATGGTTTCATCTTCGGGATCTGGCAGTTGAAAGTTAAACTCTAGAGGCGTTTCAAAGGCATCAATGATCGCGGAGGTGTCGGAGGAGAATGTCGCAGCATCAACCATAGGATAGACTCGGCAGTTAATCGGGCATTTTATCTTAACTCGCTCTGGCAACCCCCGACAAGCCGATTAATCATCAGGTAAAACCCCACACCCCACACCCCACACCCCACACCCTGTCCCCACGAACAACTTTTTCATCAAACCCTAGTTAGGAGAAGCATTGGGGGGAGTGGGACCGGTGACAGGTGCGGAAGGTGTCGTCACCGGAGTGGGACTGGTGACAGGTGCGGAAGGTGTCGTCCCGGTCGTGGGACTCGGACTGGTGACAGGTGCGGGAGAAATCGATGGATTGGAAGCGGGATGACGACTCAGGAATTGCCAAGCGATCGCAGCCAGCAAACCGAGAACACCGACAGCGATCGCTACTACGACTAGGGGTGAAACCCTAGTGGGTGCGGGGGGAGAAGTACGACTAGAAACCGAAGAAGATGCGGGGGGGGGAGTGGGTATTGCTGTCACCACTTCTTCTCCGGGGTAGGTGTCTTCGCTGTGATCAAAATCTTGGTCATTAAGATCGGCAATAATCCGTTCTTTGGCCTCAGCATAAACTAAAGGCCTGACAGGTTCAGCCGCAGGAACTACCCGACAATAAACTAGGGCGATGGTGGAGTTATCGTGACCGTTTTTCTGGTTAGCTAGTTGTAATAAACTTTCCCCCACGGCGGTTACATTTTTCTCTCCTCGCAAAAGAGGCACAATTTCACTGTCCCAGTATTGTTCTACCCGATCGTAATCACTTAAACCATCGGAACAGAGGAGAAAAACACAATCTTGATCAATAATCAACCTCTGAACCGTGGGATGGAGATTAGTGGCGCTACTCATGCCCAAAGCTTGCACCAAGGCCCCGGCGTTGGGATACTGTATGGCATCACGATAGAGGAGATAGCCTAATTTCACTTCCCTGGAAGCGAGATCGTCATCCACCGTCACTTGATGACAACTGTGGGCAGTAATCCAATAGATGCGGGAATCCCCCACATGGGCCGCGTACATTTCCTGGGCCTGGGCAAAAGCCATAACTAGAGTCGTACCCATGCGCTGACGATCTTGTCTTGACTCCTGATCATTGCGTTGACTGATCAGATCATTGGTGACACGAATCGCCTGTTCGAGGATAAGACTGTAACTATCGGGATAGATTTCAATATTAGTGGTGGGACTGGGATTAATTTCCCTAGACAGGGTTTCGATCGCCAATTGAGCAGCGATTTCGCCCCCTTCCTGACCGCCGATGCCATCACAGACAATCGCCAGGGGATTTTGACCATGAGCGAGGGTTATGGCCTGATTAGTCGGGGGATAACAGGCATCCTCGTTGTGTTCCCGCAGCAGACCAGTATCAGTGCAGGTAAAAATCTCATAGCTGCGTTCTTGACCTCCACCGTAGTGCTGTAGTGCATAATCGAGAATAGCAATCAGGGATTCCGGGCGATCGAGATCACCGGATTCTAGCTCTTGGGTCAGGGATACGAGAAAATCTTGAATATTAGCGGCTGCCGTCGGGATCAGACCGGTCCAGAAAGCTCCTAAATCTTTTAAATTGGGAGCGGTGGCCTCATCTTTGCTTAATTCTAGCAATTGCAGCAGCTGATCATTCACTCTCGTCAGTGAAGGGTTGAGCAGACTAGAGACTACAGCCTTTCTCTGAAGGGGATGCCAGAGTTTGGCCATTTGCCATAACCAGTGAATTTGTCTTAAATCGGAAGCTTGCGACCAAACCTCGGCTAGAGTGGGCAATAGTTCCGGATAAATTAATTCTCCCGTTTCATCGAGGGGAATATTGCCGTATTCCAACAGCCAGATGTCCATATTTAGGCGTTCATCGGGACTGGGAATATAGCCATAGACTTGGGGAATGTGGAGATGGAAGGGTAACAATTTTAGGTAGAGGGAAATCCAGCTAGGAGGTTCGTCCGGTGCTTGGGGTGCTTGAGCGGGTTTAGTATCAAGAACAATTTGTGGTTGTTTGACCAAATAACGATTATCAATTAGCTCGCCAACATGATAATAGGTTCTCACCCAATCACCCATCATCCATAAATAGCGCTTAACTAAAGGAGTACCGCACTTTTCACAGAATCTATTAGTGAGAGCGTTCGGGGATAGACAGGTTAGGTTTTGACATTGGAGGGTTATCACGGAATCCATGAAAACTGCTGACTCCTAAAGCGCGGTTAGTATAGGTTAATAAAATAGCGTGTTTTTATCCACGATGACTGCCAGTGTATTGCAATGTTTCCCAAATTTTACCCTTTGTGGCTCGATCAGGAATAATTAATGCTGACAGTGCCA
>NZ_JASJFE010000615.1:0-3322 GCF_030067735.1 Microcystis sp. M53598_WE2
GATCCCCCCTGCCCCTCCTAGGGTTGATTCATAGTAGGGTTGATTCATAGTAGGGTTGATTCATAGTAGGGTTGATTCATAGTAGGGTTGATTCATAGTAGGGTTGATTCATAGTAGGGTTGATTCATGAATCAACCCTACCCAAACTCCTTAATAAGGGGGGTGTCTGACAACTTTTAACAACTACCTACTTAACTGCTCGATTAATCCCACAACTTTAGCCTTAATTTCATCGCGAACTCGGCGAAAAGTTTCGATAGGTTGACCATCGGGATCATCAATTAGCCAATCCTCGAAAATTTCCTGTAAAATCCATCCTTCCGGCAGATTGACACCGCAACCACATAGGGAGATAACGGCATCGTAATCTTCAGGATTAAAATCCCTAATTGATTTGGAAGTTTGGTCAGTAATATCGATACCAATTTCCCCCATAACTTCGATTGCTCCGGGGTGAACTTTGGCCGCTTCTAATCCGGAACTGGTGACAGCAATTTTACCCGCACCTAAAGTTTTAGCGAAACCTTCGGCGATTTGGGAACGACAGGAATTTTTTCTACAGGCAAACATGACTTTTTTCATGATTTTAACTCCTAGAAATTGATTTAATTAATAGCTTTATGGGCAATTGTGGCTATTTCTTGGGCGGCTTTTTCCTTCCTTTCACTATAGCGATCGGTCAGATAATCTACCTGATCCCGCAGGAGAATGGTAAACTTATAAAGTTCCTCCATCACATCAATAACCCGATCTCGATAGGGGGAATCTTTCATCGTGCCATCCTCGTGAAACTCCTGATAAGCTTTAGCCACAGAAGATTGATTAGGAATAGTAAACATTCGCATCCAACGACCAAGAATTCGCAGAGTATTAACCGCGTTAAAAGATTGGGAACCTCCGCTTACTTGCATGACTGCTAAGGTGCGGCCTTGAGTTGGCCGAATCGCACCAATACTTAAGGGAATCCAATCAATTTGGTTTTTGATAATGCCGCTAATATTGCCGTGAAGTTCAGGAGATGACCAGACTTGACCCTCAGACCATTGACTTAATTCTCGTAATTCTTGCACCTTGGCATGAGTATCGGGAACACTGCCATAAATCGGCAATTCACGCGGATCAAAAAAGCGCACTTCTGCCCCATATTCAGTGATAATTCTGGCCGCTTCTTCTGCTAGTAAACGACTGTAGGAACGTGGCCGTAAAGAGCCATACAGAAAAAGAATTCTCGGTTTGTGAGTCGATTGGATCATGGTGAATAATTATTTGTAAGGACTCAAGCAACGAGGATCGAGAAGGGTGGCTTTTTCTGGATCTCTGGGAAACCAAAAGGCGGTTTTTTTACAGAATTCTACCAACATTAACATCACAGGTACTTCAATCAATACCCCCACTACTGTCGCTAAAGCAGCCCCCGAATTCAATCCGAATAACATCACCGCAGTGGCGATCGCGACCTCAAAATGATTACTAGCACCAATTAAAGCAGCGGGAGCCGCATCTTCGTAAACTAAATTGAGTTTGAGAGCGGCCACATAACTAAGAAAAAAAATCAGATTAGTTTGAATAAACAGGGGAATAGCAATCAGGAAAATATGCAGGGGATTACTGACGATTAAATCGCCTTTGAAAGCAAAGAGGAGGATTAAGGTTAACAATAAGGCAGTGATTGCCACAGGACTGAGATAGTGAAGAAAACGCGATTCAAACCAGGCGCGTCCTTTATGTTTAAAAATCCAGTGACGGCTATAGATACCGGCAATAAGCGGTAAACCAACGTAGATTAACACAGAAAAAACAATGGTCTGCCAGGGGACTACAAAATTATTAGCTGCCAGTAACCATTTACCTAGAGGAGCGTAGAGAAAAAGCATCGCTAGGGAATTGACTGCTACCATAATTAGGGTATGACCCTGGTTACTGTAGGAAAGATAGCCCCACATCAAGACCATGGCCGTACAGGGAGCAATTCCTAGTAAAATAGCTCCAGCAGTGTAGGAACTAGCTAAACTTACCGTCTGTCCTCGGATAATCTCCGTTTGACTCAACCAAGGCAGAAACAGCCAGCCGAGAAAAAATTGAGCCAGCGCCACCATGGTAAAGGGTTTGATCAGCCAATTAACCACTAAAGTTAAAATAACTGGTTTGGGAGTACGGGCAGCCCGAAGAGCTTGAGAAAAGTCGATCTTAACCATGATCGGATACATCATGAAGAAAAGACAGATGGCGATCGGAATAGAAACGTTATAGATACTCATGGCATCTAAAGTCCGCGCTACGTCCGGAAATAACCGACCGAGGGCAATTCCCGCCAAAATACAGAAAATAACCCAAAGGGTAAGATATTTTTCAAAAATACTAAGGCTACCGCCAGCTTTGGCGGCTTTAGGATTGATTTGATTAGTCATCGCACAAAGGTGGAAAGGGAATGATGGGAGATTGGGTAATCCACCTTTATTATTTCAAAAAAAGTTGATATGTCAAGGGTAAAAGCTAGTTATAAAGCTTTAATATTTCTAAAAATCTTGATTGGTTACTGATTTTCCTCGCAGAAACGAGCGGGGACGAGGGCGGCAAAACGACGATATTCGGATAGATATTCTTCTAGGAGAAGAAATTGAGATAGATTCAGGCTGTAGTAGATCCAACGACCCTCTTGACGACTGCGGACTAAATTAGCTTCTTTTAGCGTTTTTAGGTGAAAAGATAATTTAGATTGTGCGATATCAAGATGGTCGCGCAATTCACAGACGCATAATTCCTGATGTCGCAACAGTTGCAAAATTTGCAGTCGCAGGGGATCCGAGAGTGCCTGAAAACCAGTATAAATCCGGGTTAACGAGTCGGGAGATGTGGCCAGAGAGTTGAACATTGAGATTGCCCCTAGTGGGAAGGAAATAGGAAAGCGGGAAAATTCAGAATTGCAACAAAACTTTATGTATTTTTGTATCGAATCAGGAAAACCAGCGAATCATCCCCTGTATGATAGACAATGGTTTTGACCAGATTAGCCCTTAAAATCATTGTAAACAGGTTAGGAGACATCATGGAATTATTTGCGGCTCTCAATTTAGAACCCATTTTTCAACTCACCTTCGTGGCGCTAATCATGTTAGCTGGCCCCTTTGTCATTTTCCTACTAGCTTTTCGTGGTGGCGACCTATAAAAACCGCCTCCCCCCCATTGTTATTCGTGCTTTTTTGACTTCTCTCCTCTTTAGGGAGAGATTTTTTGTCTAAAACCCAGTCATCAGTTATCAGTTATCAGTTATCAGTTATCAGATGTGAGTTTTCAGTTATCATACTGAATCTGGTTATTAAAA
>NZ_JASJFE010000477.1:0-1372 GCF_030067735.1 Microcystis sp. M53598_WE2
AAATAACAAAAACCTTGACAAAATCGGGGGGGGGGGTAAAATTCGGGGGAATTTAGCTACACAATGTCTTCTATGCCACTCAAAAGTTCCCTTTGCTATTCCGTCGCCCTCGCCACGGTAGCCACCGCCACCCTCGCACCAGTTGCCAGCGCCGCAACTTTTAACTTTTCCTACACCTCCAGCGCAGGAACCATCACTGCAACGGTTGACGGAACCCTGCAACTGGATAACAACACGGTATTCGTCAGTTCTATCAGTAATACCACCTTTAACGGCTCTCCCGCTCCTGCCCTCCCGTTCATAGGTTCTTATCTCGATAGCATTCTTGCTGGTGTTGTTGTAACGGGTCAGGCGGTGCTATCCCTAGACGGAGCGGGACTGGATTTTGTCGCTTGTAACACGACGAATTGTATTGATGGATTCGGCTTTTTGCCCCCTAACGCTATTGTAGGTAACACGACCGACCTGTTCGCTTCCGGCAGTGCCTACGGTTCTACTCTTCCTGAACTCTTCGTTCTCGCCAATTATTCCCTGACCCCGGCTGGCACTACCACCGTTCCCGAACCAGCGACGGTTCTCGGTTTACTCTCCGTTGCCGGGGTGGGTTTATTGTGCAAAGGCCGGAAACTAGAAAAGTAATTTTGACCGACTGATCCCCGCTGCCCTCCTAGGGTTGATTCATAGTAGGGTTGATTCATGAATCAACCCTACTTATCAAGGGGGGTGTCTGACAACTTTTAACGCCTACCTACTTAACTAAAAATTAAATTGATTGGGAACGGGTTGTGCGATTGTGGCAGCCCGTTTTAGTCTTTGATCAGGATCGAGAGATCGATCGCACGATTAACTAAAGGGAGTAAATCAAATGGTAGATAAAATCACTGCCAAAGAGATATTGGAACGTTTACGAACCCTGAAACCCGAACTGGAGGAACGATACGCGATCAATCGAATCGGCATTTTCGGCTCGGTAGCCAGAGAGGAAACCCGCCCGACGAGCGATATAGATATAGTGGTATATATGCCCCCCGATCTGCTTAAAAGAGTCAGACTGAAAGCCGAACTAGAGAACCTATTCGGACGGGAAGTGGACGTGATCCGCTATCGGGATTCCCTGAATCCTTACCTCAAGGCACGGATCGATCGAGAGGCCATCTATGTGTGATCGATCGCTTCTATTCGAGTTAAAAATCGCTTGGAGGGCTTACGGTGATGGAAGGAAAAGAAACAGGACTAATTGACATCCTCGCCGCCCTAAAAGTGCGGCGATTCCTAAACCTCACGATTTAAGTTTCTGCTTCCACCACCGTCGCATACCACAGTTAAAAAACCATGTACTGTCTTACACAGAGTCCACAGACTTTCGCCCCAT